>JAITKI010000159.1 GCA_031278515.1 Oscillospiraceae bacterium
GCGTGGCCGAGATGGAGCTGCCCCGTGACGTTCGGCGGCGGTATGACTATGGAAAACGGCTTTTTGGACTTGTCCGGCTCCGCGCGGAAATATCCGCCGTCCAGCCACATCTTGTATATCCTTTTCTCAACGCCTTTCGGGTCGTAAACCTTTTCAAGCTCTTTCAACAGGCGACACTCTCCGGTCTTATAATTTTAGGAAGCTTTTTCAACTTCTCATCTGCTTTCTGCGGGCAAGATTGATGGGTCCCTCGTTCATATCGCCTATCCACAATAAGGCTTTATTTATTCCGTACGCCACACTCAGCTCCGCGTCGTCGGCGACGTGTGTTGGGATGTTTGTTCGGCTCTCAATGAGCCTGTCAAAGCCCCAGAGCTGGCTTCCGCCGCCTGTGAGGACTATGCCGTTTTGCGATATATCGGCGACGAGTTCGGGAGGCGTGTCCTCCAGCACCTGGTGTATCGTCTCGACGATTCGCTCCGACAGCTCGCCGAACGCCTCCAGCGTCTCCGCGGCGCCTATGGACGCCACGCGCGGAAGCCCTGTCATGAGACAGCGTCCCTTGATCTCCACCGCCGCGTCCTCCGGGCGCGGGAACACACAGCCGATACTCTTCTTGATATCTTCCGCGGTATTATCCCCTATCAGCAGGTTGTGCTTCCTGCGGATATATTTGATAAGTTCCTCGTTAAAAGCCTCGCCGCCCGCCTTGATGGAGTTCGAACCCACGACGCCTCCGAGCGACAGCACGGCGACATCCGTCGTTCCGCCGCCCGTGTCCACTATCATGTATCCGTCCGGCTTTGAGATGTCCAACCCCGCGCCGTAAGCCGCGGCGAGAGGCGCCTCGATGAGGTACACCTTTCGCGCGCCCGCCGCGATGGCGGCGTCCACCACGGCGCGCTCCTCCACCTCCGATATGCCGGAGGATACGGACACGACGACTCTCGGTTTGAACAGGCTGAAAGAGACGGCTTTTTTTATGAGTTCCCTGAGCATACGCTCCGTCATGTCGTAGTCGGCGATCGCCCCGTCGCGCATCGGGCGAATCGCGACGATATTGCCGGGCGTGCGCCCCAGCATACGCTGCGCCGCCATGCCGACGTTGAGCAGTCTGCCCGTATTCTTGTCCATCGCCACGACGGACGGCTCGCGCAGCGCCACACCTTTGCCGCGCATCGTCAGGATCACTGTCGTCGTACCCAGATCCACGCCTACATCTCTGCCAAAAAGCATTACAGCCCTCACGTAGTATAATTTAGAACAGCGCAACCGCCGCAAACGCGCCGCGAATAAGCGGTGCGACTCATGTATCTATTGTTTGCCAATTATTGCCTGAATATACAAAGCGCGTTGAATCCGCTCGCCCGAATTGCCGGCGGGGAGACGTGGGAAAAAAGCCCCCTACGCCTTCGCGAGGGCCGCGCCGCAGACCGAGACGGCGCCCGCCGCCGTCAGCGTGCGCGCGCACTCGGCGAGTGTGGAGCCCGTCGTAAAGATGTCGTCAATCAGCAGCACCCGCTTCCCGGCTATGAGCTCCGGATCCGCCGCCTCATACGCGCCGCTGATGTTCGCCGCGCGCGCGTCTCTGCCCGTCAGCGACGACTGCGCCTGCGCGTCTCTCGTCTTGCGAAGCGTCTCAACCGCCACGTCGTCAAGCTCGAGCGCCACGGCCAGCGCCAGCAGCATCGCCTGATCGTATCCTCGCTTTTTTGCCCGCGTCTCGCTCAGCGGCGTCCATGAGATGATGTCGTAGGCGCCGTCCAGGTTTTTCCTTACGCAGTCGGCGAGTACCTTCCCGTAGCACTCCGCGTAGCCGGATTTGCCTTTGAACTTGAATCGGAGTATGGATTTGCGCACCTCGTCGCGGTAATACAGCGGCGCAACACAGCGGTCGAAGCCCTCGCCGCGCCACACGGAATCCTGCCCCTCCGTGAACGGCAGATCGCGCTCGCACTTCGCGCAGCAGACGTCGCTCACGCGCAGCAGGACTCTGCCGCAAAACACGCACTTGGGCGGGAAAAGCAGATCAAGCATAAACGCGCGAAAACCCATTACGAATCCCCCTCCTCGTCGTTTCCGATTACGAACTTGTATTCAAGAGCAGAAGGCGCGCGCGCAGACCGCTGTAGCGCCCGAGCCGCCTGTCGTTACGTACCATCGCCGCAAAAGCCTGCGGATCGCCCACAGCTATAAACAACTCCCGGGCCCTTGTGACGGCGGTGTACAGCACGCGGCGCGTGAGCAGCGTGGGGGACGCGCCCCGCGTAATCGCCATAACGACGGCGCGGTACTCGCTGCCCTGCGACTTGTGAACCGTCATCGCGAACGCCGGTTCGAGCTCGTTCAGCTGATCGAACGAATACGTCGCCATCCTATCCTCGTAATCGACGGTGAGCGTCTCCCGCTTTGCGTCTATGGTCTGTACGCGCCCGACATCCCCGTTGAATACTCCCCTGCCGCGCGCCTGTCCGTCATAACCATACAGCATTATATCATAGTTATTCCTGGTTTGCATTACCCTGTCGCCCTCCCGAAAAAGAAAATTGCCATATTTCTTCTCTTTTATTCCTCTTCCGGGCGGATTGAGCGTTTCCCGGAGCTGTTCGTTGAGTTTTTCAACGCCCGACTCGCGTCGGCGAGTCGGCGCGAGTACCTGTATCTGCGCGGGATCTATACCCATGCCGCGCGGCAGCCGCTCGCCGCAAAGCTGCACTACCGTCTCGTTTACTCTCTCCGGCGTCGCGCGCCGTATGAAGAAAAAATCCGAGCGCTGCCCGTCGAGATCCGGAAGCTCGCCTCTGTTTATCATGTGGGCGTTCTTTATTATGTCGCTCTCTGCCGCCTGGCGGAATATCTCCGTCAGCAGCACGGACGGCGCGGCGCCGCTCCGCAATATATCGGACAGGACGCTGCCCGGCCCGACGGACGGCAGCTGATCCGCGTCGCCCACAATTACGACGCGTCCGCGGCGCGGGACGGCGGCCAGCAGCGCGCGCATGAGCGTTATGTCGATCATCGACGCCTCGTCCGCTATTACCGCGTCCGCCTTTATCGGATCGGTCTCGTCATGCGCAAACACATGCGCTCCATTCTCCGAAAGGCCCGCGCCCAGCAGTCTGTGTATTGTGAGCGCATCGCGCGAGCACATCTCCGACATGCGCTTCGCGGCCCGCCCGGTGGGCGCGCACAGCGCCGTTTTGAGTCCAAGCGCGTCAAAAAGCGCGAGTATGCCGCGCACGCACGTCGTCTTGCCCGTACCCGGCCCGCCCGTGAGCGCCATTATGCCGCACGCGCCCGCCAACTCCACGGCGCGGCGCTGCTCCGGGGCGTACGTTATGCCCTGCTCCCTTTCGATGTCGTCTATGACGCGCTCTATATCGGCGCGAGTTCCCCCGGGCGCAATATCCCCCGCCAGCTCCGAAACGCGTCTGGCGACGTATTCCTCCGCCTCGTACATGTGCGGCAGGTAACACGCGTCCTCGCCGGCGACGGTCTCGTTCACAATGTCGCCCGTTTCGCTCATGACGTCAATCGCCGTCTCCGCCGCCCCATACCCGACGCCTATCAGCCTGTCGGTCGCCTCCGCGAGTTTTCCCCGCGGTATAAACGTATGGCCATTTTGCAGATTGTGCGTCAGTTCGAACAGCACGGCCGCCTCGACGCGCTGCGGACAGTCGTCCCCGAAGCCAAGCCCGAGCGCCATGCCGTCGGCCTCCGGAAAATTCGCGCCGTACTGCTCGGAGGTCATGATGTAAGGGTTTTCACGCACGCTGTCGAGCGCCTTGTCGCCCATTTCGCCGTAGAGCCGTATCGCGACGCCCGGCTTTATCCCGTACTCCGCCAGAAATTCCACAAGCCGGCGCAGTCCCGCCTGTCTGCGAAGCTGTCCGCTCATCTCGCGCGCTTTTGCCCGGCTGACGCCGCGCACGGTCAGCAGTTTCTCGGGCTCGTTTTCGATGACTTTCAGCGTGTCCGCGCCGAATTTATCAACGAGAAGGCGCGCCGTCGCGGCGCCCACATGCTTTAGCGCGCCTGAGGCCAGATATTGGTATATTCCGTCCGTCCCCTCCGGCGCGCCGCGCTCAAAGAGTTCCGCCTTAAATTGCTGTCCGTATGTCCGGTGGGCAGTCCACTCGCCCTTCAGCTTAACGCGCTCTCCCGCCGCCACGTCCGGCATACATCCCACGGCAGTCACCTCTCCGTCGTCCGCCTTGACGCGCAGCACGGCGTATCCGCTCTCCCTGTTGCGGAACACGACAGCCGTCACGACACCTTCAATCTGCGCGTACTCTTTCCCGTCCGACACGTGACGCCCCCCTTCGGCTAGAATACCTCCGACTCCACCTGCAAGCCCGTTAAAAACCTGCGCAGCATGTCAAGCGCGTGGCTCGCGCTCAACATTCGCGTGTGCGAGCGGTCGTCGGCGCGGAATATTCCCGGCCGGCGGCAATACGAGCCCCCGTCGAACGCGAGCGCTATATATACGGTTCCCGGCGGCAGTCCGGAACCGTCGCCGCCCGGCCCGGCTATGCCGGTGACGCCCAGCCCGATGTCCGCTCCGAAAAGTCCGCGCGCCCCTTCCGCCATAGCGGCGGCGGTCTCGCGGCTGACGGCGCCGTACTTGTCTATCAGCCCGGGCGCGATACCCAGCAGCGCCGTCTTTGCGCGCGCGCTGTACGCGGTGACGCCGCCGGGAAAAATCTCCGACGCGCCCGGTACGTCCGTCAGCCGCTTGGATATCAGTCCGCCGGTACACGACTCGGCGACGGCCACGGATTTGCCGGATTCGCGCAGCAATTCCACGGCGCGGTTTTCGAGCGATTGAGCGTCTATTCCGTATATTATATCCCCTAAAGCGGACTTCACTTTCTCCAGCACGGGCGCCATAAGTCTCTCCGCCTCGCTCTCGTCGCGCGCGCGCGCCGTCAGCCGCAGCATGACCTCGCCCTCCTTGGCGTACGGGGCGAGCGTCGGGTTCTCCATTGATTCCATAAGCTCATGCAGGCGCGCCTCCACGGCGCTCTCACCCAGCCCGAAAATATGTATATTGTGCGAGCGTATCTCGGACTGCGACAGCTTTTTGAGATACGGCGCCGCGCACGATGCCAGCATCGCCCGGCACTCTCTGGGCGGGCCGGGCAGCATGAGCACGTGCGTGCCGTCCGCCTCAAACGCGCAGCCGGGCGCCGTGCCGCATCCGTTACTGAATACGACGCAGTCCTCCGGCAGCATGGCCTGGCGCAAATTGTTTTCGGTCATCGCGGCTCCGTGCGCGCGGCGTTTGAAAAAACCCTCTATAATCTCCGCCTGCTCTTCGTTGTACACGAGCTTCCTGCCGAACGCCTCCGCGAGCGTCTGCTTTGTGAGATCGTCGAACGTGGGGCCAAGGCCGCCTGTCGTGATGATTATATTTGCGCGGCTCTTCGCTATGGCCACGGCCTGTTTAAGCCGTTCCGGGTTGTCCCCGACCACCGTGTGAAAATACACGTTTATCCCGAGCTCCGACAGCGTCCGCGACACGTCCTGCGCGTCAGTATTCGCGATATTTCCCAGCAGCAGCTCCGTGCCTACCGCGATCAGCTCAGCGGTATACGACATAAAAACCCTCCTCATTTCCCGCTCGTTACGGCGGAATCGCGACAGGCGAAATCAAGCGCGTCGTCGAGCAATCCGCCGACGTCAAGGCCCGTCTCCGCCTCCAGCACGTCGCGCAGCGGCGGCTTCGTGCGCGGGCGGCGAGGCGTAAAGACAGTGCAGCAATCCTCATACGGCAGAATCGATGTCTCATACGTGCCTATCGCGACCGCCGTCTCTATTATCTCCCGCTTGTCCAGACCGATACACGGCCTTAGCACGGGCAGCAAGACGCACTCCTGCGTGACGGTGAGCGCCTGCAGCGTCTGGCTCGCCACCTGGCCGAGATTTTCGCCCGTTATAATGGCGCCGCAGCCGTGACGGATCGCTATCCGCTCGGCCGCGCGCATCATGAAACGGCGGGCGATCACGGTGTGGAGACCCTCCGGACACTTCCTGCCGATCGTCTCCTGTATGCGCGTGAACGACACCGTCTCGACGGTCAGGCGTCCGCAGTACAGCGAGAGTATGTCCGCGAGATCAAAGACCTTGCGAAGCGCCAGCTCCGATGTGTACGGCGGCGACGCAAAGTGTACGGGTATGAGCCGCAGGCCTCGTTTCGCGGCCATATACGCGGCCACGGGGCTGTCGATGCCGCCCGACAGAAGCGCGACGGCGCGTCCGCTGACCCCGACGGGCAGACCGCCCGCGCCTCGCGCCGGCTTGCCGTGGACGTAGGCCGCCGTGTCGCGTATCTCCACATTGACGCACAGCGCGGGCGCGTGTACGTCCACACGCGTGAGCGGGTACGCCTCGGCGAGACGTCCGCCGATGCGCCGGGATATTTCGACAGAGGTCATCGGGAACCGCTTGTCCGCGCGCTTTGTCTCAACCTTGAACGACTCGGCGTTTCGCAGTTCCTCCCCGAGGTACCGCACCGCCGTATCGAAAATCGCGTCCGTATCCTTCTCGCACGCGGCGGCGCGCGTGACCGTGTTTATACCGAACGCCGCCCTGCACACGGCGAAAGCGGAGTCCATATCGCAGTCCGGAGAGCGCGGCTCCACATATACGGCGGACTGCATCGCGCTGACGTCAAACTCTCCGCACGGCGCGAGCGCTTTCTTGATGTTGGCTATCAGCCGCGTCTCAAACGCGCGCCTATTGAGCCCTTTGAGCGCCATCTCCCCCTGCTTGAGCAGGATCATATCATTCATATCTTTGAGCTCGCTCCAAAATCATACGTCCTGTACTGTATGGCCTCCGCGAGCGCGGACGGCGATATTTCATCCGAGCCGCCGAGATCCGCTATCGTGCGCGCGACGCGCAATATCCTGTCGTACGAACGGGCGGTCAGCGAGAGTCTGTCGTAGGCGTCGCGCATGAGTTTTTCACATTCCGGCGTCAGCGAGCAGTATTTCTCCAAAAGCGCCGAGCCTATACGCGCGTTACTCTCCACGCCGGAGCCTTCATAGCGCGCCCTCTGCGCGGCGCGGGCGGTGTTCACCCGCTCCCTCACCAGGGAAGACGGCTCCGACGGCGCCCGTTCGATGATCTCGTCAAATTCGAGCGATTGTACCTCTATGTACATGTCTATCCTGTCGAGTATGGGGCCGGACAGCCGCTCTTGATATTTCGCCACGGCGCTGTCCGAGCATGTACACCGGCCGGACGGATGTCCGAGCCAGCCGCACTTGCAGGGATTCATCGCGCACACGAGCATGAAACGACACGGATACGTCATGGACGCCGACGCGCGGGAAATCGTCACCTGTCCGTCCTCCAGCGGCTGCCGCAGGGCTTCCAGCACCTCGCGGCTGAACTCCGGAAATTCATCCAAAAACAAAACTCCGTTGTGCGCGAGCGATATCTCCCCGGGCTTCGGGGTCGATGTGCCGCCCGTCATCGCGATGGACGATATGGTGTGGTGCGGCGACCTGAACGGACGCTGCGTGAGTATGGGGTTGTTCTTGTCTGTCAATCCCATGACGGAGTGTATCTCCGTGGATTCTATCATCTCATCCCGGCTCATGTCGGGCAATATCGACGGTAGGCGCTTGGCGAGCATACTCTTACCGGCGCCCGGCGGTCCCACCAGCAGTATGTTGTGGCCGCCCGCCGCCGCCACCTCAAGCGCGCGTTTTACGTTCTCCTGGCCCTTGACTTCCGAAAAATCGGGTCCGGGCGTCACGGAGCGCTCCGGAATCCCGGGAGGCGCCGGTTCGATGAGGCGCTCTCCCCGGAGATGCGCCAGTATCTCGCTCACGTGGCGCACGGGGTACACCCTCACCTCAGACGCGTAGGACGCCTCCGTCGCGTTATCGCCGGGTACAAAGAGATCGCGTATGCCCGCGCGTCCCGCCGCGAGCGCCATTGGCAGCGCGCCCGTCACCGGCCGCAAATCGCCCGATAGGGACAGCTCGCCGAAATACGCCGTATCGTCAGGCGGAGGCGTTATATCGCCCGACGCCGCCAGAATACCGAGCATCACGGGCAGATCGTACACCGTTCCCGCTTTTTTTGTATCGGCGGGCGCCAGATTTACGGTTATGCGGCTGACAGGGAATCTGATGCCGCAGTTTTTCGTAGCGGCGCGCACACGCTCGCGCGCCTCGCGCACGGCGGCGTCGGGCAGCCCGACTATGTCGAAATTCGGCAGCCCTCCGGACAGATAGCACTCGACCGACACTTCGTACCCGCTTATACCGCCCAGTCCTACCGACCGCACCTTTGCAACCACGCGGCGCCCCCCTCACTGTATAATGCGTCGTACCTCGGCGGACGCCGCGAAGCGGCGCGCCGACGGGGACATCATACCATAGACGCGCCGCTATATCAACTACCCCCCGAGTTGAATGATTTCGTTTGTGATGGCTTCGCCATCACAAACGAGTCACGGGAGCTTGGATCTCGCCGTGCGCGGCTCGCGAAGAGCATTTTCCGAGGAATAAATCCCCGGAAAATGCGGAATATTACAATTTTTGCATCGTCATATAGGGGCCCCCGCGAAGTCGAATGACTTCGTGGGGAGAGGACGAACGACGGAGC
>JAITKI010000054.1 GCA_031278515.1 Oscillospiraceae bacterium
GAATAAATCCCCGGAAAATGCGGAATATTACAATTTTTGCTCCGTCGCACGGGACGCACTCCTCGCAAAAATTCTTTTCGCCTACGCCGAAAAGGACGGGAGAGCGAAAATCGCTACAAACGAAAACATTCTCCGAGCGATATTCGATATTATTGCAATTATCATATAAGATTTGGTATACTGGTCGCGTACAATTCGGATGGCGCCGCCGCGGCAGGCGGCATACCGTAATCACGCGGGAGATTTATATGAAGAAAACGAGTTTTCTTGTCTTTCCCCTTTTGGCACTCATATTGCTCCCGGCGACGCACCGGCGCGCCTTTGCCGCCGCGCCTCACGACGCGCCGGCAAAGGCGGCCGTACTGTTCGAGGTGAATTCGGGGGAGGTGCTCTACGAGAAGAACATGCGCGAGCGCCGCTCGCCGGATAATCTCGTCAAGGTGATGATGCTGCTCGCGGCGGCGCGCGCCTATGAGAACAGCGCGCTGGATTTAGACGAGGTTGTGACGGTCGAAGAATCGGCGTGGGACGGTCTCGAAGAGGGGCGCGGTCTCGCGCGGGGCGAGCGGATGAGGCTCGCGGATCTGCTCTACATGGCGTATTTCGGGGTGAACGACGCGGCGTGCAACGCGGTGGCGTCGGCGGTGGCCGGCGGAGTCGGGGAATTTGTCGAGATGATGAACGCGGAAGCCCGCAGACTCGGCTGCGGCGACACGAAGTTCACAAATACGCACGGCAAGATAGATCCGGAGCAGTATACGACGGCGTGGGATTTGGCCGTTATAATGCAAGAGGCGTGCCGCCACTCGCTGTTTATACAGATTGCCGGGACGTTTAAGACGGCGCTCCCCGGGACAAATTACAGCGACAGCCGCAGCATAAGCAGTCCGAACTATATGCTCAGCGACACGAGCAAATACTACTATCTGTACGCCACCGCCGCGCGAACGAGCGGCACGTATGAAAACGGATACGGGTTGGTCGCGTCCGCGCGGCGCGACGACCTCTCGCTTGTGGGGGTTTTGCTCGGCGCCTCGGCGGTCACGCTGGAGGACGAATCGACTGAGATGCAAAACCTGACGGGGGGCAGAGAACTCTTTGAGTGGGGCTTTAACAATTTCGGCTGGCGAAACGTACTCACATCGAGCGAACTCATCGCGGAGATACCCGTCAAATACGGGTACGGCGCGGACAACGTCATTTTGAGACCCGCCGATTCGATAAGGCTCCTTCTCGATAACGATGTCGCCGAGAGTGATTTCACGCGCGACGTAACAATTTACGCCATTCGCGACGGCGAGAATCTGACCGCACCCATAGAGAAGGGCGACATTCTGGGCGAGGTCAGCGTACATTTGGGCGGTAAGGAATGCGGCGCGGTACGCCTTGTCGCCAACACGGGAGTGGAGTTGCAGCGCCTGAAGTACATAGAGGATCAGGTGAAGGCGGCGCTCGGCAGCAAGTGGGTGAGATTTTCCATCTTTCTCGTGTTCGCGCTGTTCGCGGCGTACGCCGCGCTCGTAATCAGGTATAACAGGATACGGCGCGCCCGTCTGCGCAGGATAAGCGAGGCAAAGCGGAGGATAATGGACGAGCGCAGGAGCGGTTCCGTCGCCGGGCGAGATGATCATGACAGGGAGGTATTCAAGTGAGTCGATACGCGGATCTGGCGGCGGAATTGTTTTCGCGGGGCTTCAACTGCGCACAGGCTGTCGCGGCGGCGTTCTGCGACAAGTACGAGGCCGACTGCGACACGGTGGCGCGCGCCGCCGCGGGCTTCGGCGGCGGACTCGGGTGCGGGGAGACGTGCGGCGCGCTCAGCGGGGCGGTGATGGTCGTCGGGCAGAAATACGGTCCTGCAGAACCTGAGGACGCGTATGAGAAGGAGAATTGCCACAACAGGACGGCGGAGTTCGTCGAGCGGTTCCGCGGGCGCAACGGAGCGGTTCGCTGCGAAGATCTGCTCGGATGCCGACTCTCAACGCCGGAGGGCAGAGAGAGGTATGAGGCCGACAACCTGCGCGAAACGGTCTGCGTCCCGGCCGTGACGGGCGCCGTCGCGATACTGGAGGAGCTGGGATATTAAACTGTGGGGCTGCGCCCCAGGCCCCATCGGGATGGCGAATGTTTTTCGCGCTTACGGGCGAAGTGAATCCGCCCTGCGCGTAAAACACTCGCTTCATCCCTCACGCGGCTTCGCCGCGCGCCGCGCCTATAGCGCGGCGTCAGTACCTTACGGAACCGCATCCTTCTCTTTTGCCGGCGTCGTATGTCCGTAAGGTACTGCATGTGGGGCTGCGCCCCACGCCCCGGACACTTGAGCGCATGGAGGTATAAGGTTCATTGGATATAAAAGCGCTGGCGGCGATGTACGAGCCGGAGACAATCGAGATAAGGCGCCGTCTGCACCGCGAGCCGGAACTGTCGAATTTTGAGACGCGCACGCTCAAATTCATCGGAGAAAAGCTTGATGAGTACGCAATCAGGTATATTGAGGTTGAAAAGGGCGGTATTCTCGGATTTATAGGCGACGCGGAAAGCGAAAACACGGTGCTGCTGCGCGCGGATATCGACGCGCTGCCGATTCGCGAAAACCCCCGCAACTTGAAGCGCGAGCGCGACGTGATCTCGCGAAATGACGGCGCGCAGCACGCTTGCGGACACGACGCGCACACCGCCATGCTGCTCACGGCGGCGAGAATACTGCGGGAGCATGAGGGGAAACTCGCTCCGGGCGGCGTGATACTGCTATTTGAGCGCGGCGAGGAGGGTACGGGCAATCTGCGCTACCTGCTGCGGCATATCATCGGCGGCGGACTGCGCGTGTCGGCCGCGCACGCCATACATGTCCGGCCGGATCTTGACGCCGGGCGAATACATATACCGCTCGGCCCTGCCATGGCCGGTACGGCCGGCTTTCAGACGACGCTGCGGGGGCGCGGAGGTCACGGGTCGCGACCCGATATGTCGAATAATCCGGTGGACTGCTTTGTCGCGGTGTATAACGCGCTGACTTCGTTCAGGCTCAGACGCACGCCGCCGTTCGAGCCGTTCACTTTTTCGGTGGGACTGCTGTCGGGCGGGGACAAGGGCAATATCATCCCGGCGGAACTGACGTTCGGCGGATCCGCCCGATTTTACAGCATCGAGGCCGGGGAGGCGTTCGCATCTGAATTCAAGCGCGTACTCGACGGCGTGACGGCGGCTTACGGCTGCGAATACGCGGGAGGTGACATCCGTCTGGGGTACCCGACAATAAATCACGGCGCTCTCGCGGAATTCGCGCGCGAGACGGCGCGGAGAACTCTCGGAGACGCCGTCCTGACGGACGACGAGCCGCTGATGGGCAGCGAGAGCTTCGCCGCCGTCACGCGCCTGTGGCCGGCGGTGATGGCGTTTCTCGGCGTGCGGAACGTCGAACTGGGCGCCGGCGCCGATCTGCACAGCGAGTTTTTCGACATCGACGAGTCGGCGCTGAAGCTCGGCGTCGCCGAGACGGTCGCGTTCGCGTCCGGGTTCTTGCAGTCGAAACCGAAGCTTGAGCATCCGGGCGAGCCGGATGTGGACGATCTACTGCGCAGAATCGGCGGTCCGGGGCTGTGAGCGAAACGGGCGAACGCTATATCTCGTACTCGTCGTCGAGGTCCATCATGCCGTATTCGAGCAGCAGATTTTCAAGATCGTCCTGTGAAATCGGCGTCGGGACGACGAACATATCGTTGTCCTCGATAGCCCGCGCCAGATCGCGGTACTCTCCCGCCTGGGCCGAGTCCGGACTGTACTCTATGACGGTCTTGCGGCGTATCTCCGCGCGCTGGACTATGTTGTTGCGCGGCACGTAGTAGACGAGCCGCGTACCGAGCGCTTTTGAAAAGGCGCGCAGCAGGTCGAGTTCGTGATCCACGTTGCGGCTGTTGCAGATTATGCCGCCTAGCCGCACCTCGCCCTTAACGGCGTACTTCGCTACACCGCGCGAGATGTTGTTGGCCGCGTACAGCGCCATCATCTCGCCGCTGGCGACTATGTATATCTCCTTTGCCTTGCCCTCGCGTATCGGCATGGCGAAGCCTCCGCAGACGACGTCTCCGAGCACGTCGTAGAACACGTAATCGAGGTCGTCGGTGTAAGCGCCGAGATTTTCAAGCATGTCTATTGACGTTATTATACCGCGGCCCGCGCAGCCGACGCCCGGTTCCGGACCTCCCGACTCGACGCACCGGATACCGCCGAAGCCCGTTTTTACGAGATTGTCGAGCGTGACTCCCTGCCTGTTGTCGCGCACGGTATCCAAGACCGTTTTCTGATGCATACCTCCGAGCAGCAGGCGTGTCGAATCCGCCTTCGGATCGCACCCCACTACCATTATACTTTTCCCGAGTTCCGCGAGTCCGGCCGTGAGGTTCTGCGTCGTGGTCGATTTCCCGATGCCGCCTTTTCCGTATATCGCCACCTGGCGTAATTTGTCGCCCATTCCGTCGATTCTCCAATACAAAAATACAAATAGTTACCGTATACTTACAATATAAGCCGCGAAAGAGCCGCCGTCCATATCTCCTCAAGCAGTTTCAGGCCGCCTGAGTATCCCGCGAGATGGCTGTTTATCACGAGCTTTTCTATCATCGGCGAGATCAGGTTTACATAGTTGCCGTGGATCTCGTTTGAAATCTGTTTGTCCCAGCTTCCGCCCAGAATGAGCGGGAATCCCCCGAAGTCCGTCTCGCGGATGTGCTTGTGAACCGCGTATCCGTCCGTCGTGAACAGGACGTCGCTCTCTATGCCGTAGCTTAGCCGCCTGAACTCCTCGCGGATTGAGGGCTGCCACTCCTCCGGCGTCCTGTCCATGACATACTGCGAGGTCGGGAACATCCCGATGTCGTTCACAAGAAATTTCGTAAACGCTAGCGTATACTGCGCGTCGCCTATCGTCACAAACCGCTTTGACACAATGCGCGTCTCGAGGAAAAAATCGGCGAAACGCTCTATGAAGTAGTAGTACTCGCGCTCCTGCTCGTCCGTAATCGCCTTTACTTTATCGGCGGGTACGCCGGCAAACTCGCCGACCGCCGTGAGGAACTTCGTAGTTTCAAAGGCTCCGATCGGCAGTACGGGGTAGTGCAGCAGCGGAGCGCCGTACTTTTTGCTCAGGAATTTCAGCGCGTCCACGCCCGCCCACGGCGATACTATGATGTTGAACTCCGCTTCCGGCAGCCGTTTCACGGCATCAACGCCGCGCCCGTAGCCGAATATCGTGTTTACCTCCAACCCCAGCAAGTTTATGAGCCGCTCCAGTTCCCGCAGATTGCCGTGCCAGTACGGGTCGATCTTGGGCATACCGGTAAACAGGTTGACAAGCCCTTTTTTCTTGTCCGGCGCCTTTTCCCCCGGCGGCAGAAATTGGTCGAATATTGCCTGCAGCGCCCAGCCGTGTCCCTCGTAATTATTGCCCTTGAAGCCCGGCGTGTTGACGTACACGACAGGCTTTCCGTCTGCCCGGAACTTGCCGACGACTTCCGCTATATCGTCCCCGATCAACTCCGCCGAGCAGCCGGACAGCGTCACGAAGAGCTGCGCGTCTATCACCTTCAGCGCGTTGTCAATCGTACTGCGCAGCTTCTCGTCGCCCCCGAACACAACCTCTTTCTCGCTCACCGACGTACACGGGAACAGATTCGGGGAGAATCTGCCGGAGCTGCCGTTGTAGCCCGCGAGCTTGCTCGCGCACCCCGGCCCCGCGTGCAAAACGGGTATAGCACCCTCGATTGAGTGTACGGTGTTCATCGCGCCGAGCGCGCAGGCGTATCGCGGTTGATCCAGTACTCTTGCCATTTAAGCTTCCACCTTGTCCTTTTTGAACATGACGTCGTTTCTCTGCCTGTACCACCAATCGGTGTACGGCAGTTTGATCCGCGCGGCGAGATTCTTTTCGAAGCTGCGGTTTTTCAGCGCGTCGCGGACCGATTTGGCGAACGACAGCGTCCCCCTGTACCCGAAAACCATATACTCGTCCGCGACGAACACCGCCGTCACCCCCTGCTTGATCGCCCAGACGGTCGATCCCGGATGGCGCGAGAAGTAGAGGTCGGGCTTGTACTCGTTGAGAATGTTCATCACCTCAAAGTTCTGCTGATCCGCGACGGACAGACCTATGTTGCAAGGTGAGTTATTTTGCAGGTAGTCGAGCGCGGGCGGAATATCGCCGTTGTCGTACTTGTAGTCGTAATGCCACGCCGCCGCCCACACCACTTCGATGCCCAATTCCTGACATACGCGAGCTATCTCGTACGTGTAACCCGGCCCCATCCCGATTATCGCGGTATGTCCCTGTATCTCCTCTTTTATTTTCAGAATCTCTCCGAGGTACTGTTCGCGATGCTCCGCTATCACGCGCTCCGCCGCCTCCTCGCGGTCAACGGCTTTGCCTATCGCCCGGAACCACGCGTCAAAGCCGGCCATTCCCATGGGGTTGATGGTGCGGATATACGGCACCGCGTACTCTTCCTCGAGTCCGTTGCCGAGATATGTCCCCAGTGTGCCGCAGATGCACGTCGTGCACAGGGCTTCCGACAAATGCGCGATGTCCTCCACCGTGCTGTTGCTGTAGAGAAACTGCGGCGTGACGTCGAGTCTCGCGAACAGCTCCGTTATGTATTTGCGCTCGCTCTCAAAGAAGTTTTTGAAGTTCACGACGCGCCGCTTCTCACGGGGCGGCTTTACGAGGTGGCGCAGCACCGCGTGGTCGGCCACGTCGAAGCCCGACGCCCAAATGCGGCTCTTAAAGCCTTCGCAATGCATCGGGAACACGGGGATCCCCAGTTCCTCCTGTAATTCGTCGGTGATGCTGTCGATATCCTCCCCGATCACCCCGCCCACACACGAGGCGAGCAGCGCGATCGCCTTTGGATGGTATTGCTCGAACGCCTTGTACACGAGCGATTTCGCGCTGTCCAGCGCGCCGAACACCGTGTCGTCCTCGGACATGTCCGTCGATACGACGTTTGTATCGTAAGTGGCGCCGATGTTGCGCGCGAGCTGGTTGCCAAGGACGTTAGTGAAAGATACGCAGCCCGCCGGGGCGTGGTACACCACGGCGATGTCGCGGATTGAGGCTATTCCCATGGCGCATCCGGACAGACAGGTACTCGACTGCGAAAAGCAGCGCTCGCTGTTTTTCAGGGAGCCGCAGCGAGATTGATTGACCAAGTCCTGCAAGTCCCCCACATACCCCGTGACGGACCCCAGGCGGTTTTCCCGCGTCGGCACGGTCGGCGATTTAAGATTGAGTTTCATGTCATACCTCCATTATATAACATATATGTTAATATGTATTTGGTAGTATAGCACGTCCAAAAACCGATGTCAACCGTGTTTCTCCGGGAATATTTTCGTTTGCGGCGGTTTTCGCTCTCCCGTCCTTTTCGGCGTAGGCGAAAAGAATTTTTGCACAGGAGTGCGTGAAGTCCTTCGACTTCGCGGGGACCCCTATATAACGAAGCAAAAATTATCACATTTCGCATTTTCCGGGGATTTATTCCTCGGAAAATGCTCTCAGCGAGCCGCGCACGGCGAGCTCCATGCCTCGTTACTCGTTTGTGATGGCGAAGCCATCACAAACGAAATGATTCTGCATGGAGGTTGATATTGGCGGTCGGGGAGTGTATAATGTGTCCCGGCGCGTGTTCCCGTGGTTCTCCGCGTACGGTTTTTCCCGGCGCCGGCCCCCTGTTTTGGCGCCGGCACTTTCAAAACACTGAAAACTCTGTTATACTGTCGCGGACAAACGGGCGGCGCCCGCGAAAACGCGTATGTTTTTCAACGAAGTCATAATTTTTGCCTGTGGCGAACGAAAGGTATGGTCATAAAATGGGATTTGATAAGAATGTCTACATAGACGCCGAGGACGGGGCGAAACGCGTCGGCGGGAATATGGCTCTGTACAAGAAACTGCTCACGCGCTTTGCCGAGAGCAATTATCTGGAGTCGCTCACGGCGGAACTCGGGAGCGGCGACATCGAGGGGGCCGCAAACATGGCGCACACGATCAAGGGGGTGTCCGCCAACTTGTCGCTGACAAAAGTCAACGAGATTTCCGCCGCGCTTGAGTCCGCGCTCAAAAACGGCAAACCGCACGAGGATCTGTACGCCGAGCTGAAAACCGCAGCGGACGCGACGATCAAGGAGATAAGCTCGCTGCAGTAAAGCCTGTAGAAGAGGGTATGAATCGAATATGAGGGATCTTGTTTTAATTGTTGACGACGTCGAGATCAACCGGATGATTCTGCGCGAAATACTGGTGGAGCAATACGACGTGATCGAGGCGCAGGACGGCGAGGAAACGCTCGATATCCTGTTTAAGCAAAACGTGAGGCCGACCGCCATACTGCTAGACATAATTATGCCCGGACTGGACGGCTTCGACGTGCTAAAGGCTATCAAAACTCACGCCGAGACACACAAGATACCCGTGCTGTTCATCACGGCCGCCGACTCCGACACAAACGAGACGCGCGGACTGAAAGCCGGCGCGGCGGATTACGTGTCAAAACCCTTCAATCCGGACGTCGTCATGACGCGCCTGGGCAGTTGCATAAATCTTATGCGCTATCAGACGGAGCTCGAGGGTCTCGTGGAGAAGAAGACGGCCGAGGTCACGAAGACGTACGAACAGACGCTGGAGGTTTTAGCGACAATAATCGAATACCGCAGCCTGGAATCCGGCGAGCATATCAGGAGGACCACCATGCTGACGCAGATCATGGTGGACGAGATGCTCAAGTATCCGAACTACCGCGAGATACTTCTGGCTCAGAACTACAAGTCCATCGTCAAGGCGTCCGCACTGCACGACATAGGCAAGATAGGCATACCGGACAGCATCCTGCTCAAGCCCGGCAAGCTGACTGACGAGGAATTTGAGATAATGAGGACTCATACGCTCATCGGCCGCGACATAATCGACAGCATACTTAAAACCATGCCCGACAACGCGATGTATCTGAAATACAGCCGTGAGATATGCTATTACCACCATGAGAGGTGGGACGGCAAGGGCTATCCCACAAAGCTCAAGGGCGAGGAGATCCCCATCTCGGCGCGCATCCTGGCCATCGTAGACGTGTTTGACGCGCTTGTCAACCAGCGCTGTTATAAGCCTCCGTTCTCGTATGAGGAGGCGACGAGCATAATCATCGAGGGCAGCGGAACACAGTTTGATCCGAATCTTGTGGAAGTATTTCTGAAGACGTCGGATGCGTTCTGGCGCCTGGAGGAGAGCCTCCAGGATTAGACCTCAAACCGCTCCGGGACGGCCGGCAACGAATTGACGGAGAGTTCAGTGCTGTGAACAAAAAGCTGCCAGGAATGTTTCAGCCGAGCATGAGGCTGTACTTTATAATGCTCGTTGTTTTTGCCGCGTGCACGTTTTTTTTTGGCAGAAATAATTGGGTGCTCGCGGCGGCCGAGCTGGCCGTCATAGCGCTGTTGCTCGTCTACACGCGGTACAGCGCGCGCAAGCGCTCGGAGGAACTGCTGCACTATATTGAGCACGTGGCGAGCGACGTGGATACCGCCGCGAAAAGCACGCTCTCCGTGACCCCGCTGCCTGTCGTCGCGTTCAGCTCGGATACGGGAGGCATCATCTGGTCTAACCGGCGCTTTCTCGAGATAACGGGAGAGCGCCGGCATATATTTGAAATCAGCATACGGGAGATCGTGCCGGAATTCACCTCCGAGTGGCTCACGGAGGACGCCGTGCGCGACCCGCCGGTCGTGGAGCTGCGCGGGAGGATGTACGCCGTGTTCGGCAGCGCGTTTGACGCCGGAGGAGATTCGGGCGGACACGACTATCTCGCGATCGCCTATTTTGTCGATGTGACGGATTTTGAAAAGGCACGCGTGGAGTACGAGCTGTCGCGCCCCATATTCCTCATGATCCTGCTCGATAACTACGACGAGCTGCTGCGCGGTCTGAGCGAGAAGGACAAGTCCGCGCTGCTGTCCGACGTTGACGACAGAATAGGACGCTGGGCGAGCGGCCGGGACGGCTATCTGTGCAAGTATGACAGGGACAGGTATTTCTACATTTTTGAGGCCCGCCACTACGACGGACTCCTGCGGGACAAATTCTCAGTGCTGGCGTCGGTGCGCGAGCTCACGGGCGCCGCCGGTATGCGCGCGTCGTTGAGCGTCGGCGTCGGCGCGGGCGGGAGTTCGCCCGCGGAGGACTATCAGCTCGCGGCGGACGCGGCGGAGATGGCACTCAGCCGCGGCGGGGATCAGGCGGTCATAAAAAAACCGGAGGGCTTTGAGTTTTTCGGAGGACACTCCACGGAGGTCGAAAAACGCACAAAGGTCAAGACGCGGGCTATGGCCAGCGCGTTCGGGCGGCTGCTTGACGACGCCTCGAGCGTATATGTCATGGGTCACAAGAACGCCGACATGGACTCGCTCGGCGCGGCCGTCGGCGTGTGCTGCATAGCGCGCGCCAAGGGAAAAAGGGCGCGCATCGTGATCGACGAGCAGCGCAATATGGCGGGACAGATAATAAAGCGCGTACGTGAATCCGAGGACTTTAAGGACATTTTCATAGACGCGCGGGACGCGCCCGCCGAGGTCGATCCCACGGGTCTGCTGGTCGTAGTGGACACGAGCAGGCCGGAGGAAGTCGAGCTTGAACGGCTTATCGCCGCCTTCGACCGCATAGTGGTGATAGACCACCACCGGAGGGCGGCGACGTATATCGACAAGGCCGCGCTGAACTTCTACGAGCCGTTCGCGTCGTCCGCGTCCGAGCTGGTGACGGAGCTCATACAGTATCTCGTCGGGCAGGGCGGCGTTCTGAAATTGGAGGCGGAGGCGCTGCTCGCGGGCATAGTGCTGGATACAAAGGCGTTTTCCATACGCACGGGCAGCCGCACGTTTGACGCCGCGGCGTATCTGCGACGGATGGGAGCGGACACCGTAAGCGTGAAGCGGTTCATGCAGTCGGATTTCGCGGCGGCGATGTCGCGCTATGAGATAATTCGCGGGGCTCGCATGTATCGCGGAACAGCGGCCATAGCCGCGTCGCCGGCCGCGGTGAGCCGCGTCATCATAGCGCAGGCGGCCGACGAGCTTCTGAATATCGAGGGCGTACAGACGTCGTTCGTCGCCTCTCCGAACGACGAGGGCATTTTTATATCGGGCAGGAGCATAGGAGGCGTAAACGTCCAGCTCGTGCTGGAGAAGTTGGGCGGCGGCGGAAATCAATCCACCGCGGGCGCCCAGGTGAAAGGCGCGTCGCTCGACGAGGCTGTCGGTCTTCTGCGAGGCGCGATTGACGATTACCTCGAAAACAGCGGCGAATGAAAACAAGTTCTGATTTCGTCCGCTGCGGGGAGACGTGACGGACGGGACACGGAGGAAGGAGAGTTTCGCGCATGAAAGTAATATTGACGCAGGATGTGAAGGACCAGGGCAGGAAAGGGCAGATGGTTGAGGTGTCAGACGGATACGCTAGGAACTATCTGCTGCCGCGCAAGCTGGCCGAGCGCGCGACGGAGGACAATATAAACGCGATGAAGCAGCGCGAGAGGGCGCGCGTCCGCCGCGAGGAGGAGGAACGTAAAGCCGCCAGGGAACTCTCCGCGCGGCTCGAGGGGGTTTTGGTGAAGATACCGGCGAAAGCGGGCGCGGCCGGCAAGCTATTCGGCGCCGTGACGTCGCGGGAGATATCCGACGCGCTGCAGGAGCAGCACGGAATAAATATCGAGAAGAATAAAATAGCGCTCGACGAGCATATAAAGGCGTTCGGCTCCTACGAGATCAAATGCAAGCTGGGACACGAGGTGAACGGCGTCGTCAACATCATCGTGACGCAGGCCTAAGGCGGAGGCGGACGGCTCGTATGGATGATGTTCTCAACAGGCGCATACCCCACAGTGTGGAGGCGGAGCAGGCGGTGCTCGGCTCCATGCTGATCGATTCGCGCTGTGTCGCGGAGGTAGTCGGCGCGCTGAATCCGGCCGACTTCTACTCAAATGTCAACCGCGGCATATACGAGACCATCCTGTCGATGTTCAACTATTCCGCGCCCGTGGACGCCGTGACGGTACTCGACAGGATGCGCGAGCGAGGCGTGTGGAACGAGGATTCGCCGCAGTATATCATCGAACTGGCGAATATCACGCCCACCGCCGTGAACGTGATGGAATACGCCGCCATAGTGCGCGACAAGTCTCTGCTGCGCGCGCTGGCCGACGCGGGCGCCGATATAGCCGACATGGCCATAGACGGCGAGGGAGGCGCGTCAAATATACTGGAGGCGGCGGAAAAGCGCATCTACGCGCTGCGCCAGGGCCGCGCCGTCAACGGGCTGGAACCGGTGTCGAGCGTGCTTATCAGCGTCTTTGAACAGATACAGGACGCGTCCAAGAACTCCGGAGGTATACCCGGCCTGTCCACCGGCTTTGCCGACGTCGACGGATACATCCTTGGACTCAACGATACGGATCTGATTCTTATCGCGTCGCGGCCAGGCATGGGAAAGACGAGTATCGCGCTGAATATCGCCCTCCATGTCGCGCGAGAGTCCGGCAAGGCGGTGGCGGTGTTCTCACTTGAGATGTCGAAAGAGCAGCTGGTGCTCCGTATGCTCTCGTCGGAGAGTTATATCGACAACAAGAAATTGCAGACGGGCAGACTGTCGCCCGACGAGTGGAAAAAGCTGGCCGCCGCCGTGGAATCCATCAACCGCGCGCGCCTTCTTATAAACGACAATCCGTCCGTGACCGTGTCCGCCATCAACGCCCAATGCAGGCGCGTCGATAATCTCGGGCTCATCGTCATAGACTATTTACAGCTCATGCAGAGCGCGACGGAGAAGGGCTCGTACTCCGGAGAGACGAGAACGCAGGTTGTGGCCGATATAAGCCGAATGATGAAGATAATGGCCAAGGAACTTAACGTACCCGTAATCTGCATGTCGCAGCTCTCACGCGCCAATGAGGGCAGGGCGGACAAGCGCCCGCTGCTTTCGGATTTGCGCGAGTCCGGAGCGATAGAGCAGGACGCCGATATAGTCATCGGCCTGTACAGAGACGACTACTACAACGAGGCGTCTGACCAGCCCAATGTGGCGGAACTCCGTATATTGAAAAACAGACGCGGCAATACGGGGGTGGTAAAAATGCTTTGGCTGCCCGAATACACGGCGTATACGGCGCTCGAACAGAGATATTCAGACGAGGACGGGTATTGATGCGCGGCGCCGGGACAGCCGCGGATATCGCGGACTCCGTGGCCGCCTTCGCGGCCTCGCACGGTATGCTGCCGCGGCGGGGAGTCATGCTGGCGTGCGTATCCGGAGGCGCGGACTCAATGTGTATGCTCGACATACTGGTGAAGCTCGCGCCGAGCATCGGGTATGATGTGGATGTCGCCCATTTCAACCACATGCTGCGCGGAGGCGAATCTGAGCGCGATATGGATTTTGTCGCGGATTACTGTGAAAAGGCGGGCTTGAAATACCACGCCGGACGCGGCGACACGGAGGCCGAGGCGGCGCGCGCCCGCGCCGGGATAGAGGAGACCGCGCGCGATATGCGGTACGCGTATTTTGAGAAACTTGCCGAGCGTCTGGGCGCGTCCGCCGCGGCTACGGCGCATACGGCGGACGACAACGCCGAGACCGTGCTTTTTAATCTGGCGCGAGGCACGGGCGCGCGCGGACTGTGCGGTATTCCGCCCGTGAGAGGACGCATAGTGAGACCGATGTTGTGCGTGACGCGGCGCGATGTCGAGGCATACTTGTCCGAACGCGGTATACCGCACGTCGAGGACTCCACCAATATTTCCGGCGATTACGCGCGCAACAGGCTGCGCCGCGGCGTCATGCCCGTGCTGCGCGCGATAAATCCCGCCGCCGCCGCGAATATCATGCGCGCGTCGGAACTCTCGCGATCCGACGACGATTTTCTGCGGTCGGAGGCGCGCCGGTTTATAGCGGACTGCCACAACGGCGGGCGCGTACCTGTGAGACGGCTGCTGGAACTCCATCCGGCCGTGGCGGCGCGCGTAGTGCGGGCGCTCGCGGGCGTAGGATTGTCGCGCGAGCACGTGCGCGCCGTGCTGAGCCTGTGCCGGAGCGATTCGCCGTCAGGGGAAGCGTGTCTGCCGGGCGGAGCGTCCGCTTTCCGCGAGTACGGATATATCCTGTTCGCCCCGTCGGGAACGCCGCGCGGCTTTGAGCCGACGGAGCTCGTTCCGGGGACTGTCGCGCGTCCGGAGGGTGCCGGAATAGCCATCTCTTGCGAAGAGGGCATATATTGTGATAGAATTAACAAATCCTTAACTTCTTTTGTGTTCGATAGAGGTAAGATATGCGGTAAGCTGTCCGTGAGACCGCGAGAGCCCGGCGATACGATAAATATCCTGGGAGCGAACGGAACTCCGCTGGGTACAAAGACGCTCAAAAAGCTGTTCATTGAAAAGCGGATTCCGGCGCGCTCGCGGGCATCCGTCCCGGTGATAGCGGACGAGACGGGGCCGCTCGCGATCCTCGGCGTCGGTCGGGGCGCGCGCTGTACGCCGCGTCTCGGATGCGAGGCGATAACGGTCAGGGCGGTGGCTGTCCGGCGTGAACAGGAGACAGAGTGATTGATGCGAAAGAGAAGGCGGGTATGGAAAAGGATATAAGTGAAATACTCTTTACCGAGACCATGATAGGGGAGCGCGTGACACGGCTCGGCATGCAGATCACCCGCGACTATGCCGGCAAGGCGCCGCTGCTGCTCGGGGTGCTCAAGGGGTGCTTCGTGTTTATGGCGGATCTGATGAGGCGCGTCGGGCTGCGCTGCGAGGTGAGATTCATTGCGGCGTCGTCATACGGAAGCGGCACGGTCAGCTCCGGCGGCGTCAGATTCGGGGAACTGTCGCAGCTTGACATTGAGGGCAGGGACGTCGTCGTCGTGGAGGATATCGTGGATTCGGGCCTGACGCTCAAGCGGTTGAGAGACATCCTCACGGAGATGAGACCGGCGTCTCTGCGAGTGTGCGCGCTGCTCGACAAAAAATCACGCAGGGAGGTTGAAGTCGAAATCGACTATATTGGATTTGAGTGCGGGGATGTTTTCTGTGTCGGATATGGACTCGACTGCGCGGAGCGATACCGCAATCTGCCGTACATCGGAGTCCTCAAACCTGAAATATACATATAAAGAGATACTGATGAAAGAAGTGATAATTTTTTGAAAGCAAGGAACAGAAGTCCCCGCGATATCGGATTTTATATAGTGATAGCCGTGATCGTGGTGTCGGCTATTTACCTGCTGGCCAGGCAGCCGACCGAGAATTCCGAAATAGTCGCGTACTCGGATGTGCGCCGGCTCTGCAACGACGACGAGGTCGTGAAAATCGTATTGAAGGACAACGTCCTCACGCTGACGCTGCGCGACAACTACAAGGAGACAAGCAGCAGCACGGTCAGGCATGAGCTGTTTGACGTCGGCATATTTTACGAGGATCTGCGCGCGTATATCGACGAAAAGCTGGCGACCGATCCGGAATTTTTCATCAATTACGAGAACGGCTGGCAGATGCCGTGGTGGTTCTCGCTCGTCCCGTATCTGGTGATAATCCTCGTGTTTTTCCTGTTTTGGAATTCCATGATGAGCAGATCGGGCATGGGCGGCGACAAGGGCGCCATGAGATTTGGCAGGGCCAGGACGCGCCTGGCCAGCGATGAAAAGCGAAAGGTCACGTTTGCGGACGTGGCGGGCGCCGATGAGGAAAAAGCGGAGCTGAGCGAGATTGTGGATTTCCTCAGAGGCCCGCAGAAGTATGTGGAAATCGGCGCGCGGATCCCCAAAGGCGTGCTGCTCATAGGCCCGCCTGGTACGGGAAAGACGCTTATAGCAAAGGCCGTCGCGGGAGAGGCGGGCGTGCAGTTTCTATCCATATCCGGATCCGACTTTGTGGAACTGTACGTCGGCGTCGGCGCGTCGCGCGTGCGAGATCTGTTCGACCAGGCCAAGAAGCTCGCGCCGGCGATAATATTTATCGACGAGATCGACGCCGTGGGGCGTCAGCGCGGCGCGGGACTCGGCGGAGGACACGACGAGCGCGAGCAGACGCTCAACCAGTTGCTCGTTGAGATGGACGGCTTTTCGACGAACGAGGGTGTCATTATAATCGCGGCCACCAACCGCGCCGACATCCTCGACAGCGCGCTCCTGCGGCCGGGGCGTTTTGACAGGCAAGTGTTCGTCGGCCTTCCCGACATCAAGGGGCGCGAGGAAATATTGAGAGTACACTCGGCAGGCAAGTCGCTGGCCGACGATGTCGATCTGTCGAATATAGCCAAATCCACGACGGGCTTCACCGGCGCGGATTTGGAAAATCTGCTGAACGAGGCGGCGCTTCTCGCTGCGAGATTCAATAAGCCGGCCATAACCATGATGGATATAGAGGACGCGACACTGAAAGTCATAGCGGGTCCGGAGAAAAAGAGCCGCGTGATCACGGACAAGGACAGGCGTCTCACGGCGTATCACGAGGCGGGACACGCGGTAGTGTCATATTTCTTGGAGCATGTCGATCCCGTACACCACATAACGATAATTCCGCGCGGCGCCGCGGGCGGAATGACGATTTTCAGACCTCAAGAGGACAAGACGACAAACTCGAAAAGCGAGATGTTCGAGCGCATAGTGTCAAGTCTGGGCGGGCGCGTCGCCGAGAGGCTGATGCTCGACGACATCTCCAGCGGCGCGGCCTCAGACATACAGAGCGCCAGTTCCATAGCGCGCTCAATGGTGACGAAATACGGCATGAGCGACGCGCTGGGTCCCATATCGTTCGACGACAGCAGCCACTCCGTGTTCATCGGGCGGGACTTCTCGCACACGAAGAGCTATTCGGAAAAGACGGCCGCGCTCATCGACGACGAGGTAAAACGCATATTTGACGATGCCGTTAAGCGTTGTGAGGAGATCCTCACGGAGCGCAGGGAGATACTCATAGCCACTGCGGAATACCTGCTTGCGAATGAGACGATGTCCGGCGAGGACTTTAAGTACCTGTGCGACCACAACGGAAAGTTCCCGCAGGCGCGCGAGAGGACAAAGGCGTCCGCGGATCCGTTCGACGAATTTCCCGATTTTAACGTGACGATGACGTCCGCCTCCGACGGTGAGCCGGACGGGGAGACGCGGCCGAAAAAAGAGTGATATATCGTCCGCCGCGGCATACACTTACTCGTGGAGGAGGGGGTTCGGGTAGGTGTTTGGGTTAAGAGCCGTTTTCGGTCGCACTGTGATCCTCGCGGCGCTGGCGTCCGCCGCCGCGTCCGCCGCGATTTCTGGGGACGGGCGCTTGACGCGGCGTCCGCCGCCGGCGCCGCGAACGCTGGTCATAGACGCGGGACACGGCGGAGCTGACGGCGGCGCCGTGTCGGAAGGCGGTTTGCGCGAGAGCGAGGTTAATCTGGACATAGCGCTCAAACTGTACCGTCTGGCGGGTTTTCTCGGTGTGCGCGCCGTGCTGACGCGTGACGGCGAGACCATCGAGTATTCGGACGACGCCGTCACCGTGTGCGAGAAGAAGCGGGACGACATGCGAAGCCGTCTGAGGGTGATTCGCGCGGCGGAAAACGCCGTCCTCATCAGTGTGCACCAGAATAAATACGGCAGTCCGCAGCCGTCCGGAGCGCAGGTGATATATGCCCCGGACGACGACAGCAGACTCTTGGGGGAGAGCGTGCAGGACGCGCTCATGGACGCTCTCGGCCGGGGTAACAGGAGGGGCGCCGTGCGCGACGGCGGAGACATATACCTGCTCAATAACGCGGGCTGCCCCGCGATTTTGGTCGAGTGCGGCTTCCTTTCGAATCCGGCGGAGGAGGCGCTTTTGCGCACGGACGCCTACAGAACAAAACTCGCCGCGGCTATCGCCGGCGGCCTCCGCCGCCGATAGAATAAAGGACGCTCAAAATTTGCATGATTGAGGCTGTGATATGGAGACTACGACAATTATTGAGACGCGGTATCCGGAGTGCGACAGGATGGGTATTATACACCACGCCGTATATCCCGTATGGTACGAGATAGCTCGCATGGATTTCTTTGCGGCGCTGGGTTTTTCCTTTACCGATATGGACAAGCTCGGCGTAAATCCCGCGATAGTGGATCTGCGTCTGCAATACAAGGCGCCGGCGAGCTATCCGCAGACGCTGAAGGTGACGACGCGGCGGGGTGAGCTCGCGCCGCGCAAACTGGAGCTGCTCTACGAGATAACCGACGAGAGCGGCGTAGTCATAAACACGGCGCGCACGTTTCATGTGTGGACGGGTCCCGACGGGCGAGCTTGCAGTATCGAAGAAAATCTGCCGGACATCTACGCAAAGCTTCAAAACTCGTAAAATCCCCGCCGTTTCGACGGAGCGCGGGCGGCGCCGAAAAAATCCCCAAAAATTTTTTCGCAAGGGGTGTCAAGCGTTTTTGATATTGTCTCAAAAAAAGAAAAGATAAGCGAAGAAGAGGGGTACGAAAGAAGGCGTGGGAACGGGTGGCCAAGGGGGGGGTGTG
>JAITKI010000004.1 GCA_031278515.1 Oscillospiraceae bacterium
TGAAGCTGCCTGAACGGCGCCCATGACCCGACATGCCAACGGAAGGGAATCGAATTTATGCCCATACTGAACTGGATCGGCAAGGACAAGGTTATCAACCATCATCAGCAGGCGCCTTACCGCGTCTTGGAACCGCAATACACATACGGCGACGGCGGCGGGAATATGCTCATCCACGGCGACAACCTTGACGCGCTAAAAGCGCTTTTGCCGCGCTACGAAGGCAGGATAAAGCTCGTATATATCGACCCTCCCTATAACACGGGCAACGAAGGTTGGGTTTACAATGACAATGTGAACGACCCGAAGATTCGCAAATGGCTCGGCGAGGTCGTCGGGCGCGAGGGCGAGGATTTGTCGCGCCATGACAAGTGGCTGTGTATGGTGTATCCTCGTCTGCGCCTATTGCAGAAACTGTTGGCCGACGACGGGGCGATATTCATCAGCATAGACGATACGGAGTGCATGAGCCTGAAATTTGTCTGCGACGAGATATTCGGCACGAGTTGTTTCGTCGCGGATATTTCCTGGCAGAGGACATATTCCACCCGCAACGATTCAAAGGGTATTGTGCGGGAAGTGGAGCATATTCTGGCATACGGCAAGCAACCCGACTGGCAGCTGGACAAGCTGCCGCGAACGGAGAAAATGAATGCCAAATATAAAAATCCTGACAATGATGTTCGGGAGTGGAGAAGTGACAACGCTTTCGCCCCTGGCGCGGCAACTCACCAAGGTATGGTGTATGCAATTCAGCATCCCTTTACCGGGGCTATGCTTTATCCGAGCAATGGCTCCTGTTGGCGTTATCAACAAGATATGATGCTCGACATTATGCGCGGTTGGTGTGATTATGAATTGCGAGACTTGCAGGACGCCAAAGAACGCGCCAAAATCTGCGGAGTGCCGGAAAGCGAAGTGCGTCAAGGTGTCATGGGCATTGTACTCTCTCAATCGCTCGAAGAATCGGCGATTCACGCGCAGAAGGTCTATGGTCGAGGGCAATGGCCGAGGTTTTTCTTCTCTAAGCAAGGGAAGGGCGGTATTGCACGAAAGACATACCTTGAAAACGTCGGCGGTAAGTTAGTTACAAATTTTTGGCCGCACTCCGAAACAGGGCATACCGACGAGGCAAAGAAAGAAATGCTAGCAATTTTCGATGGAGTGACAACTTTCGATACCCCTAAACCTGTACGCCTGATACAGCGGATACTCGAAATCTGCCCTGACAAAGACGCGCTCGTCCTCGACAGTTTCGCGGGCAGCGGCACGACCGCTCACGCCGTATTGAACATGAACAAGCGTGACGGTGGCAACCGGCGGTTTATCCTCGTTGAGATGGAAGACTACGCCGAGAGCATCACCGCTGAGCGCGTCAAGCGCGTCATCGACGGCTACGGCGCGACCGAAAACGGGCGGATGGCATCCGCCCCTACAGGCGGCGGCTTTGCTTACTATGAACTCGGTGAGCGGCTCTTGCTGGAGGACGGCAACATCAACGAGAATCTGGACACAGAGAAAATCCGCGAGTACGTCTGGTACACCGAAACCCGCTCCGAATACGCGCCGCAGGAGGAAGATTACCTGCTCGGCGTTCGGGCGAACACGGCGTATTATTTCTATTACGATAAAGGACGCGTTACCGTACTTGACCATGATTTTCTGCACGGCGTCAGGACACGGGCGGGCGGCTATCTGATATACGCGGACATCAATACGCTCAGCGCGGAGGAAATGGACGCGGCGAATATCCGCTTCAAGAAAATTCCCCGCGACATCGCGAGGCTGTAGGGAGGGCGCGATATGGAACCGAACGGCTATCAAAAGAAAATCTTAAACCTCCTGCGCGACTACCTTCGCCTTTTGGACTCGCACACTCCCTCAGAGGCTTACCGCGCCTTGTGGGAGAGCCGCGACGTGCAGATTAACCCGCTCGGCGGCGGTATGCCGCCCTACCGCGACGCGACAAAGGGCGTTCCTCACGTCTGCTTCAAAGTGCCCACGGGCGGGGGAAAGACATTCCTCGCGGCCTGCGCCGTGAAGCACATCAAGGACGCTGTGGTGCAGAGCGGCGAGGGTGCGGTCGTCTGGCTCGTACCCAGCGACACCATATTGGAGCAGACGCTCGCCAACTTGCGAAACACCGGACACCACTATCGTCAACAGTTACAGAAAGATTTCCCTGCCGGCGTGGAGGTATATTCCAAAGAGCAGCTTTTAAGCGGACAGAACTTCCAGAACCCCGTGAGCGTACAGGAGCATCTGTCCGTGTTCGTGCTGTCCTACGACAGTTTCCGCACGAACAAGAAAGACGGGCGGCGGGCGTACCGCGAAAACGAGAGGCTCAAAGACTTCCCCGTCAGCGCCGCCTTGCCGGAGGGAGCCGATGAAACCAGCCTTGTTAACGCGATTAACGTGCTGAACCCGATTGTGATCGTGGACGAAAGCCACCACGCGGCGGGCGAGTTGTCCATAGAGATGCTTCGGAACTTCAACCCGCGCTTCATCCTCGACCTGACGGCGACGCCAAGGGAAAACAGCAATATCATCGCCTTTGCCGAAGCGAGCGAACTGAAAAAGGCGAACATGGTGAAGCTGCCGCTCATCGTCTACAATCGCCCGGACAAGAAAGATGTGATGTTTGACGCGATTCAGCTTCGGGCGCACATTGAGCGGCAGGCCATCGACGAGGCGGCGGCGGGCGGCGGGTATATCCGTCCCATCGTGCTGTTTCAGGCGCAGCCGCGCGGCAAAGAGGACGCCGCCACTTTCCGGAAGCTTAAAGAACAGCTTGTGGAAGGCGGCATTCCTGCGGAGCAGATAGCCATCAAGACCGCCGATGTGAATGAACTGCGAAACGTGGATTTGCTGTCCAAGGGCTGCGAAATTCGCTATATCATAACGGTCAACGCGCTGAAAGAGGGCTGGGACTGCCCCTTTGCCTACATCCTCGCGACGCTGGCAAACAAAACGTCCAAAGTGGACGTGGAGCAGATCGTCGGGCGCATACTGCGCCAGCCCCATGCGGCGCAACACAGCCAGCCGCTTCTCAACAACGCTTTTGTGCTGACTTGCTCAAACGAGTTCGCCGCCACATT
>JAITKI010000089.1 GCA_031278515.1 Oscillospiraceae bacterium
GGGACACTAAGAAGTATTCTAATTCAAGCAGGAATAGAACTGGACGAATTTATGAAATTATTATAATTGAATATCAAAAAAATGGATTACAAGTTTTGTAAATGCATTTTTGAATAATAAAAACAGATAGAATAATAAAAAAATATAAAGCAAAAAACCTGCGCATAACGTTATGTGCAGTTTGCGCTATTTTATTATTTCTAAATAATTTTTTGCTGTTATAATTCTTATTTTTTTATATCCTTTTAATTCCAATAAATGAATGTCCCCGGATATTATATAATCTGCATTGGCGGTTATTCCACATTCTATATATTTGTTGTCTGTTTTATCTCTACTACCGTTTTTAATTCGTCTTTTTGGAGCAATTTTATTAGCAATTTCATCAATGGAATTTATGAAATAATTTATTTCATCTTCATTTGTATGAAATTTTGGCCGTCTTATCACATCATAAATTTCATCCAATATTTCTTTAGTGATAAATAATACATCTATTCCGGCTATAACCCTTTCTAAAACCTTTCTGGGATTACCGCCCCAGAAAAATGAGGATATAAATATATTGGCATCCAATACTATTTTCATTTATTTTTTAGATCTTTACCTTCACGGTATTTTCTTATTTCATTATTAACATCATCTTCAGTAAATTTATATTTTGCCGACAAGCTTTCCCCATAGGAAAATATACTTTCCCATTTCTTTTTTCTTTCTATGTATATTCTCGCCGCCTCTCTGATTAATTCAGACCGAGTTCTGGCCTCACTTTGGGCAATCCTATCAATTTGATCCAATAAATCCTCTTGAAAAGATATATTTACCGTTGAAACTGCCATAAAAATACTCCTTATCTCCCCTAATACTTTTTACAGCATTATCTTCCTCTATCCGACACCCATCGGGGTACAAATCTTAACCCATTGGATTGACCTCGTACTAATATTCACCGAAGCGTCTGATTGAGGCGATGAATAACAATTTTCTGCTAGCACGAGAGTGGGAGCCCATACTTGTGCGACTACCAAAAGCGAGGTTACTAGCAGCCTAGACAAGACGTTCGGCGTCAAGAGTATAACAACCCGTGAGCGGAATGTCAACTATTTCCTATTCGGAGTAATTTCGTTTGTGATGGCGAAGCCATCACAAACGAAATTACTCCCGAAAAAGAGGAGTAATCTAAATATCTCATACCGGCGGGCTATTCTATATCTTTCCCCGCTTTACAAGAAACACGGCAAGCAGCACTGCGAGCAGACCGGCCGACAGCTTCGCGACTACGACGGGGAACACCATCTCCGCGTTCACACCCCCGGCGAACGCGAGTACGTCGCCGAATACGAACGATCCGGACACCGCAAACACGACGTTGAGCAGTTTGCCGCGCTCGTCCATGCCGTCTATCACGCTCCACACCGGAATACTGCTGGCGAGCTGCGTCAGCAGACCCGTCGACGCCTCGGCGCCTATGCCGACCTTCTTTCCGAATCTGTCCAGCAAAGCGCCCAGCCGCCTGTTGAGAAACAATATCATCGGGAACGCGCCCGTCAGCACGATGGCGATGAGTCCGACAAGCAACAGTCCGACCTCAAGCGGCGCGCCGCCGAGCACCGCGTCGTCCTCTACCATCAGGTAGAAAAGCGGGAGACGCAGTCCCGTGAGGTATTGAAAAATCGCAATCCCCGGGCTGACGGTCGCCACAAATGTGACGCCTTTGCCGAAGGCGGCGAAAATGCGCAGCATGAGACTGCGTTTCACTATGAGACCGGCGCATACGACGGCGGCGAGCGTTATCACCGGCAGCGTATTGACCAGGAGTTCTCCGGCGCCGAGCGGCGTCGATGTCAGAGACATCGTCAACCCGCCGAGGAGACAACCTATGGGCAGCGTGACGATGCCGAGCAGTATGCCGGTCGCAAAGATCGGTTGAACCTCCTTTTTTATGACGGTCAGCGCGTACGGGATGGTAAAGCATATCGTTATGCCCATCATGGACGCCACAATAAGCCCGGCGTAATTGCCTATGGGAGCGTTTCCGCCCGCCATCTGCACCGACATGGCGTAACCGCCCATATCCAGAGCCAGCAAGGTTCCGGGAAACATCGCCGGTGACGCGCCGATAAGCCTGTATGCCGGAGAGACTATCGAGGACAGCACGCGCAAAAGCACGGGCGAGACGGCGATTATGCCCACGACGGCGAGGGCGAGGTCCCCCATCGCGTGAAAACCCGCGTCGAACCGCTCCCCGTATCCGCGTTTATTTCCGCGCAGCTTATCGACGAGGCCCACCAGCATGAACACCGACAGCACTGTCATAATGGCGGCGCTCACATTGAAGCCGCGTATATATTCGCTCAGGGAATCCGTGAATATCCCGGCGTTCCTGACGCTCTCCGAAAGTTCGCCGAACATACCGTCAAACCTCCGACCACTTCTCGGGCGGCAGCCATTGGCGCAGGACGCGCTCAATCTCGTCCGTCTCAAGCGGTTTTGAGAGAAAATCGTTCATGCCGCTTTGTAAAAATACGTCGCGCACATCGCCGACCACGTTCGCGGTGAGCGCTACGATGGGCAGCTTTTGATACTTCTCACCGGGCATGGCGCGGACGAGCTTGGTAGTATCGACGCCGTCGACCTCAGGCATCATGTGATCCATGAATACAATGTCGTAGTCGTTCTCCCTTATCATCTCCACGGCGCGCATTCCGTTGGATGCTACCGCGACCTCTCCGCCGTACATGAGGAGTATTTGCTCGGCGATTATGAGATTGATTTCGATGTCGTCAACCACAAGCATACTCGCGTCGTGCAGACGCAGGGACGATTCGGCGTCGCCTGTATCCCCGCTCTGCGCGTCGTGCGTCTCTCCGCCCAGCAGCTGCGCTATCGTCAGACTCGTCACGGGCGCCGTGATCAGCTTCACGTTTGGCGGCATTTTGGGCGCGCCGATGGGCCGGGGCGAAACGGCGAACAGTCGCGCGTCCGCCGGCGCGGCGTCCCGCGCCGGCTCATACGATTCGTAGTCGAAAAATACGTGCGTGTACCCGTCGGCGCCCAGTTCCTCCTGAGAAGCGGCGATTGCGCAGTTCGCCCCGATTTTCGATATCTTCTCCGATATGACGCGCGCCTTTTCGCCGTCGCGAAACCACACGACGGCGTCGCACCGTCCCGTCAGTTTTCTTATGGCGGATTCCCCGTTTTCGATCTCCTGAGTCACGTGGAATGAGAAGCGCGAACCCACACCGTATGTGCTTTCCACGCTTATTTCTCCGCCCATGAGCTCGACAAGCTGTTTTGATATGGCAAGCCCCAGACCCGTCCCCTCGACTCCCCGGTTCTTGCGCGTGTCGAGCTGTGAGAAATTTCCGAAAAGCAGGGGGATATCCTCGTTCCTTATCCCTATGCCCGTATCCGTCACGGAGACGCTCAGGCTGAATTTGCCGTCCGGTTCCGCCGGGCCGGCGCATATTTTGAATATGATATGCCCCTTCTTTGTGAATTTAACGGCGTTTGTCAGGAGATTTACGATTATCTGCTTGACGCGCGTCATGTCGCCGATGATCTCCCTTGGTAAAAACGGATCGTCCTCGACGATGAGGTCGAGCGGTTTGTCGCCGATACGCATATGTATCATAATCACTATGTCGTTTATGAGTGAATGTATGTCATATTTCTCCGGCGTGAGCGTTACGGCGCCGGCCTCTATTTTCGAGAAGTCGAGTATATCGTTGATTATCGACAGCAAGCTGGACGCGGAACTCTTTATGCTCCGCAGATAATCGAGTACGGATTCGTCCGGGAAACTGCGCAGCGCGAGATCCGTCATGCCGAGTACGGCGTTCATCGGCGTGCGTATCTCATGGCTCATATTCGCCAGAAACTCGGATTTCGCGCGGTTGGCAAGCTCCGCCGCTTCCAGTCTGCGCTGTTCGGTTATGTCGGTGTAAAAACCCTCCAGCAGGTACGGAGTGCCGTCAAGATTTTTCTCGACCACGCGGCTGCGCTCCCAGAGCCATTTTACGGTTCCGTCTCGCAGTACCACGCGGAACGTCGTTTCGAGCGGCAGTCCGATGGACAGCGTCTCGGCGTTCAGCTTTTCGAGCGGGCCAACGTCGTCGGGATGCACCATATCGAAGAACTTCACCGCATTGTTTCCGAGCAGCTCCGCGGATGTGTATCCCACGAGGTTGTAGCACCCTTCGCTTACAAACGTGAAAGTGAACATCGGAGGGTCGTTCAGGCACTGGTACACCATACCCGGAAGATTGCTCATAAGCGCCTCCGTGCGGCGCATCAGCAGCCGTCTCTCCGCCGACTCCATCGCAAGCGCCACAAAGTCGGCCAGCGACGACGCGAAGTTCTGTTCCTCAACCGTCCACATGCGGCGTTTCGGAAATTCCTTGCATCTGTCCTGTTCGATGCACACAACGCCTACGAGTTCGCCGCCGATGCGGATCGGCGCGTCGAGCAGCGAGCATATCTCCGGCCCGTACGTATCCGTAAGGTTCGGAAGGACGGTGGTGGTGAGCGCGTCGTCGATCACGATAAGCCTCTCTGTTTTGAGAAGCTTGACGTACTGCGGCCGCTCGTCCAGGGGAAAGTCCTCCTGAACCACGTGTTCGTCGGTCTTTATATCGTAGCTCACAATGCTCCTCAGAAATGTCGTCTCGCTCATCACGCGCCATATGCCTATGCGATGGGTGTTGAGCGCATAGCATCCCTCGCGCGCGATCACGCTCGCGGCATCCTCCAGCACTCCGGAAGTGAGCGCGGGCGTCTTCGTGATCTTTGCCAGCGCGTCGCTCAACCGGTTCGCGTATCGCTCATTTTTGATATCCATAAAATTACCCCGTTTACATGTGAATCCAAATTATTGAAATTCGTCACAGTCGCGTTTTTCGACCTTTCAATTATAAATTCAACGCGCTTGATTTGTCAATACTAACTTGATGTGAAGCCGCAAAAATCAGTTGTCTCCGCGGGCGGAGTGTGTTATGATATCACGCGTAGGAAGTGATAAGTGATGGTTTTACGCGGTCATGAACCGTTTAAGCTCCCCGAGCGGGGACAGGTCGACGGGGAGGGGCGTCAGCCTCCGGGCGGTCCGGACAACGGGGTGCGGGTTGATGGCTTGGGGAGTTTTGCGGAGCTTGAGCTGCGGGGTCTGCGCGGCGTGCGCTCGGATCCCGCTCCGGCGCCCGAGCCGCTGTCCGCCCCTGCAAGGGAGATCGCCGCCAGATTTCGCGCCATGCGGCGGATTGCCGGGTACGTGTCGCCGTTTCAGAACGACGCCGCGCGGGTATTTTTTGAACAGGCGTCGTTCATGCGAAATTTTGAGGACGATTACGGCGAGTGCGCGCCGTTTTCGGAGTACTATCCGAGTTATCAGAAAATGAGTCACAGACAATTGCGCACGTATTTCACGTGGCGCGCGCGGGTAAGAAGGGGAGAAATGGCGGAAGTGCCCGTCTCATATGCGTTTGTGTATATATACGAGCTGCTGAACAACATCGGCGTCGATGAGCCGGCAAAGGGTTTTGATATGCTGGTTGACTTCTGGAGGACGTTTCGCGGGTATGGCATCGCGCTGGAAAGGTACATGCCTCGGTGGTTGAAAGATTACTACATCTACTACGCGCTTCCCGTTACGTTTCAGTCGCTCACGGTCGGGCGGGGCATCGCGGGGTATTATCCGGAGGCGTTTGCGTACGGCTCAGATGAGCGGACATTCGAGGCATACTCCGATATTTCGTCTTATGATATCAGGAAATCGAGGTTTTACAACGAGGGTACCGCCGGTTTGGCGCGCGATTGCTTCATCTTCGTACTCGACAGATTACGCTCGCTTTGCGAGGAAAAACGCGTGTGTTTTGAGGACATGGTATTTTATCGCGCCGCCAACAATCGGTCCTGGAAACCGTTTGCCGGCGCGGTGTTCTATTACACGCCGAACCAACCGGACAGAAGGGTCGCCATAACGAGAGGGGAGAAATATGTATACTTAGGAAACCATTGTCTTTACAGGCGCGCGGTACTGTCCGACCACGGCAAACGACTTGTGGGATATATCATGAAGGCGATGGAGTCCGAACTCAGACGCGTCTCTCGTTTCAAACACTCAATCACGGCGCGGCCATTTGATGGAGATCTCAGGGATTTTGAGGAGATCGGTGTTTCCGTCGGAGGCGTCATCAGGGACGCCACGGAGGAATTCTACGCGGCGGCAACCAGGATGCGCGTCTCAGTGGACGCGCGAGCGCTTGGGCGGATACGGCGGGAGGCGGCGGACACGAGGGACAGGTTGCTGGCGCCGGAGGATGAGATTGTCTCCGCGCCGGCGTCGGACGCGCCCGCGCGAGCGGAGGACGCCGGCGCGGAGACGGAGCCGGAGGATGAAAATCCGTGGGAGCGATTCCTCAAATCCCTGACGCGCGCGGAGCGGAACGCGCTGACCGCCGCCCTGCAATCGCGGGATATAGCGGCGTGCGCCGAGGCGGACGGCGTGATGCCGGAGGTTCTGGCGGATGGTATAAACCAAAAGGCGGCCGACATCCTCGGAGACGTCGTCCTGGAATTTGACGGCGCCGCCGCCGTATACGAGGACTACAGGGAAATCCTGTCAGAACATTTGCTTGCGGAATAGCAAAGTCCTCTTGTCACGACTCAAGCCGTGACAGACGGAGCGCGCGAATGGTTTGATACCGAAATACGCCCGGACGGCGAAACGCGCCGCCCGGATGAAATTACGGGGGACAGATGGAAAACACAGTGCCAAAACGCATAGCGAGCGTCATTATCAACGCGCTCAAGGGCGGCGTCGTGCCGAGAGTCGGATTGGAGTACGTCACGGTGGGGCGCGCGCGGGAGATAGACGCACTGCTGAGGGACATCGATATCGTAGCGGACGGCGGCGCGACATTTCGCTTCATAGTCGGCAAGTACGGCAGCGGAAAAAGCTTTCTGCTCCAGACGATACGCAATTACGCCGCCGCGAGGGGATTCGCTGTGGCCGACGCGGATCTGTCGCCGGAGCGGCGTTTTGCCGGAACAAAGGGGCAGGGACTTGCCACATACAAGGAGCTCATGCGCAATATGTCCACAAAATCCAAACCGGACGGAGGGGCGCTTCCGCTTATACTAGAGAAATGGATTTCGGGGATCCTTTCGGAAACGGCCGCGCAATATCCTCCCGGCGCGGAATTCGACGCGCAGGCCGAAAAGCGGATATACGCCGTTACATCGGAGCTCGAGGGGATGGTAAACGGTTTTGAGTTCGCAAAAGCCATCGTCGCCTACTGGCAGGCGTATAAGTCGGGCGATCAGTCCGCGAAATCCAACGCGCTCAAGTGGTTTCGCGGGGAGTATGTCTCGCGGAGGGAGGCCAAGGAAGACTTAGGCATAAATTTTATCATCACGGACGAAACATGGTACGATTTCCTGAAAATATTCGCGACTTTCGCCGTCGGCGCCGGTTACTCGGGTGTACTTGTGATGATAGATGAGCTGGTAAACATTTACAAGGCGTCGCACTCGATCACGCGGCAGAATAATTACGAAAAGCTGCTCACGATGTACAACGACGCGCTGCAGGGTAAGGCGCGGCACATCGGGTTTCTGATGGGTTGCACGCCGCAGTGCGTCGAGGACAAATACAGGGGTATATACAGCTATGAGGCGCTCCGCTCCCGGCTGTCCGCAGGTCACTTTTCCACGGAGAACACGCGCGACATGTCGGCGCCGATTATCCGTCTGGATATGCTTACTCAAGATGAGATGTATGTGCTTGTGGAGAAGCTGCGCGATATCCACGCCGATCTGTACGGTTACAGACCGGCTCTCGGACACGAGGATCTTATATACTTTCTGGAGGCCGAATACAACCGCGTAGGCGCTGACACGCACATCACACCCCGGGAGATCATCAGGGATTTCATTGAGATTGTAAATATACTGTATCAGAATCCGGGCGGGAGCGTCCGGGATATCCTGGACGGCAACAGCTTTCAAATGGCTAAAGGCGGCCTTGGCGACGAGGAACTGCACAGCGACTTCGTGGGGTTTGAGATATGACCGTTTGCGGCGGTCTCACGCGCGACGCTCGAATTTACGCCAGTCTATGCGGCGGTAGACGATATACAAAGCGGGTATCGCCGCCACCCAGGCGAGCGGATAACACAGCGCGACGGCGGTAGGGGTGTACCACACGCGCGATATTACAAACAGATACGCTTGGCGTATGATAACGTGCGTGGCGGTATTGATCACGGTGGCGCTCAGCGCGCGTCCCGTTCCGGCCAGCGCGTCTGAAAATATTATGACGGCGCCGTCAATCCAGTACGTCGCCGTGAGTATGCGCATGAAAGCAAACGCCGCCCCCAGTATCTCGGCGTCCGGCGTGAATATCCGCAGTACGCGGGTGTTCAGCGCGAGCAGCGCGGCGCTGACGGCCAGCGCCGCCGAGCAGCACAACGTTAGGGTCACGCGTACGCCTTTCCTCGCGCGGGCGGTCTGTCCCGCCCCGATGTTCTGCCCGACGCACGTGACGACGCTCGACGCGAACGCGCCCGTGAGCGTGTAGATGAACGCGTCGATGCGGTTAGTCACGCCCCATCCGGCGGCGTATATGGAACCGAGACCGTTGATGTACGCCTGAAGCATGATGTTTGTAACGCCGTTGATCAGGCGTTCAGCGCCGACCGGAAGCCCTATCCGCACTATTTGCTTTAACGCCGCGATGTCAAACCCGAGTTGGGCAAGCCGCAGCTTCGCCGGTATATCTCCGCGTGTGAGCGTGAGGAGCATGAGCGTGGCGGAGACGGTCTGCGCTATAAGCGTCGCGAGCGCGGCGCCCGTCACTCCCATGTTAAGCGCGAGTACGAACAGCAGATCGAGAGCGATATTTAGCGCCGACGACACTACAAGGAACAGCACGGGCTTGCGCGTCTCTCCGAACGCGCCGAGTATCGCCGCTCCCATGTTGTATACGCTCGCCGCGAGCATACCGGCTAAGTAAACGCGGAAATATGACTGCGTCTCGCCGAAGATGTCGCCGGGAGTCCGCATAAGTCTGAGAAGCGGCGCTGTGGCGAACCATCCGCCGACCGATACGACGGCGCCGAGCGCGGCGGAGAGCGCGACGGCGGTGTGTACCGCCCTGCGCATATCGGTATCGCTGCCCGCGCCGAACGCGCGCGCCGTCACCGCGCCCGCGCCGCTCGACATTCCAGAGAGAAAACCGACCGCGACTACCGTCATGGGCAGACTCATGCCGACTGCGGCGAGCGCGCCCCTGCCGACGAAGTTGCCGACTATGGCGGCGTCGGCCACACCGTATAGCTGCTGCAATATGCCGCCGAGCACGACAGGCGCGGCGAACGCCGGTATCTTCCGCCACAGACTGCCGCCCGTCATATCGATCCCGGCGTTTTTTGACTGCCGCACCGCGCGTCTTCCCTTCCATAATTTATTGATTTCCGATATGTTTTATATATTATATCGCCGTGGACAATTCTGTCAAGCGAAAACATTCGAGAATAATCGACAGAAGGGGTGTCTTTGTTGTGAATTTAGGCCAAAGAATTCGCCTGACGGCGCGTCGATTTCTGCCGATTCGTCAATTGACGTCTTGCAAACTTGCGTGTACAATGCAATTCGTCAGAGGAGACTACCCTGACGTGTCAGCG
>JAITKI010000095.1 GCA_031278515.1 Oscillospiraceae bacterium
GTGTACCGCGAAGAGGGCATTAAAGAGGGCAAAGCGGAAGGCATTAAAGAGGGCATTAAAGAGGGTGAGGCGCGGAGATCGCTGGAGATGGCGCGCAAAATGCTCAGGCGCGGGTATGGCTTGGAGGAAGCGTCTGAAATCACGGCTTTACCGATTGAAACCTTGAAACGCGAATTGGGAGCGGAGATCTGAATTTTGCGGCGCTTCGTCCATCCCCCTCGGAGAGCGGGGGGGGATATCAGGGGGACTGGTTTTCGCCCCACGAATCACTCGCACCGGACAGCTTCCGCGCCGGTTTCCGGGGGTGCGCCATACACACTGACGCGGTCGCGTCCGGCGCGCTTTGACCGGTAGAGGGCCTCGTCCGCGCGCTTGACGACATCATCAAAGCTAATGGCGTCCGCGCTGTCCGCAGACGCTATGCCTATGCTGATTGTGACTTTGAAATTCCCCTTGGACGCCGTGAACTCCATGTTCTTGACAGCCACCCGCACATCCTCGGCGACCTTTATCGCGCCCTCTGTGTTTGTGGACGGAAGCCAGACGCACAGCTCCTCGCCGCCGTAGCGCCCGCATATATCCGTGCGGCGTACGCGTCGGCCCAGCATCCCGCCGATTTCGCGGAGGACGTCGTCGCCCGCGGCGTGTCCGTACGTGTCGTTCACACTTTTGAAATGGTCGATATCCATCATGAGCGCGCTTCCGGGATAGCCGCGCTGCCGACGGCACAGATCGTATAGCCGTGTTGCGTCTCGGAAAAAAGCGGATCGGTTATTCAGCCCGGTCAGCTCGTCGTGACGGGCCAGGTGATTGAGTTCTGCCAGTACCATGTGATTTTTCGTGTCGTCGTACATGAGCAGACACGAGCCTATCGTCGAACCGGAGAACTTGAGCTCCGTGGACGACATGTGCAAAAACAGGCGCTCCCCGTTCAGTTTAAGCTCAAAATCGAGGTCGCCCGGCCCGGTGAACGCGTCGGCGGGAAAGCCGGGCAGCGAACCCAGCCGCGCGCCGGGACGCGCGTCCGCGAGTTCCGGGAAATACTGCTTGGCCTTATTATTTGAATCCAGGATTCGGCGCTCCGTGTCGATTAGAATAAATGCGACGTTCATATTCTGCACGACATGCTCGCGCCCCAGGCTCTGCCATTCATCGCGCCTGTAACGCGCCAAGTGCCAGCTGAGAATGGCGACGGTCACGGTCAGCGCCGTAGGCACAATATCCAGCTGCCCGGGCAATATTTTCGCAAAATTGATTATCTGTGCCCCTATCGGGAGGACGACCGTCGCCGGAAAAATCAGCGCATGGCGACGCGTCCCGGCGCGCATGAATCCGCGTATCAGTATGACGGCGCCGGCGATGGCGAGCGTGAATTCGTAGATAAAGCAGGGGTAATACAGAGGACCCGGAGTTACAACTAAATGCGGCTGCCAGCCCGCCGTGCTGTAGACGAGGTCTGAATAGTACAGGCGCGCGTCGGGATAGGTGAACACGGCAAGACTGAATGCCGCGGCGGGTACGAAGATCAGCGCTTTAAGCCACCGTTTTTTGAACGGCTTATTTATGTAATCGAGCGCGAACATCAGATACAGCGGGCCGACAAACGGCGAGCCCAAGTACGTGACCTTACACGCGATTATCGCGGCCTCCAGATTTGCCGAGTTCACCTCGTACATATAGCCGACTGCGTTCACGGCGACCGCCAGCGTGAGAAAGGCAAAGTACATCATCCGGGTTTGACGCCATCTGGAAACCGAATAGCACATCAGCGCTATAGCCGCCGCAGATACGACGTACTGGAAACTTGTAACATATACGGTAATGGCGCATACCCCCCCGGTCCGGCGTTTCCGCCGAGGCGTCTTTTGCGTCCCGCCCGGCGGCCGTTCCCGCATTCTATCAGATTATCCGACAAAACTCAAGGGCGAAAAATTCCGAATATTTTCGTATGCGGTGGTTTTCGCCCCTTCGTCCTTTTCGCCGCAGGCGAAAATAATGCGAGCCGCGCACGGCGAGATCCAAGCCTCGTTACTCGTTTGTTACGGCTCCGGCCGTGACAAACGAAATGATTCATTACGGACGGATACGGCGCAAAGTCACGGTACAGCGGGGCGGAGGAAAGCGCTCAAGGGAAGCAGGAAACCGCCGTGAGCCGGACAGAGACGCAAACGCTGCGGCAAAATGGACGCAAAGGGTACGGTTATAAAGCCACCGGAAAACTTTTTTGGAATCAGCCGTCTGTGAACTTGGACGCGTCAATGAACGCCGACGCACCGCCGACAGTGGGGAGCTTGCCGTCCCATTTTTGCGTGCGCTGATATTCCAGGTACGCCTCGCCCGACTGCGCGAGCTGTTTCTGTATCGCCTCTATGGCGTAGGCCTCCGCGTCCGCCTCGGCTTTTGTGGCGTAAGCCTCCGCGTCCGCGCGCGCCTTCGTCGCCTCCGCCTCCGCTTTTGCCTGTTCGACCAGTTGCTGCGCCTCGACCGTCACCCGCGCGAGTTCCTGTTCGGCCTTCAGGGCGTCTTGCTGCGCCGTCTGCTTGGCTTCGACCGCGCGGTTGAATTCGTCGGAAAAATCGAAATTCATTATATTGAACTCGTCCGTCACAATATCGTATGTACCGATTTTCTGCGCAAGTTCCTCTTTAATCCCCGCCGAGACCGTCTGCCTCTGAGTTATGAGTTCTTCCGCTGAAAACCGCGCTATAACAGCCTTTACCGACTCCTGAATCGCGGGGGTGACGATCTGCGTCTCATACGACATGCCGACGTTCTTGTACAGCCGGGCCGCGCCCTGCGGGTCTATGTGGTAGTTGACCGCCGCGACTACGGAGACGGTCTGCAAATCCTTTGACGCCGCCGACGAGTTAGATTCTATCTTCTGCGTCTGCGTGTTCACTTTCGTGACATTCGTAACGAATGGAGCTCTCAGGTGAAAGCCCGCGTCAAGGACGCGCTCTTGAACGGCGCCGAGTACGGAGACCACGCCGACAGTCCCCGACCGCACCGTCACGGTTGAAAGGAAGAAAAGAATCGCGGCGACGACGACCGCGACTGCCGCGACCGCGACGCGGGTGCTGTAATCGTTCTTTCCGGTTTTACCTTTGGTGTTTTCCGTCTCGCTCATGTTGTACACCTCGAATAGATTTATTCTGAATGCGGACTTCGCACAGCTTACTGCAAGTCGACCCGGATGTCAATAGGGTGGCGGAGAGAGAATGATTTCGTTTGTGAGCAGGAGAGCGATGGGAGTGGGATTGGCGCGAGGAGAGAAAAAAGGGGAACGCCCCCCAAGCGATGGTGACATAGGGCGCAAAATGACATAAAACGCGCGAGGAACGGCGCGAATCGC
>JAITKI010000156.1 GCA_031278515.1 Oscillospiraceae bacterium
CATTTCGCATTTTCCGGGGATTTATTCCTCGGAAAATGCTCTTTGCGAGCCGCGCACGGCGAGATCCAACCCTCGTTACTCGTTTGTTACGGCCCCGGCCGTGACAAACGAAATTATTCTCTTTCGACCTTGCTTGCTTTTCCCCGCGCTTTTTGGTAGAATAGCCACCGCATGGAGCGTCCGTTTGCGGCGGCAAAGCCGTCAAGGGCGGAACGCTTTACCGTAGAAAGGCGTTGACCACTATGAATTCAGCCGCCGACGTCTGGCGCAGCGTCTTGACAATATTAAGCGACGAGCTCACAGTGACCGCCATCTCCACATGGTTTGACGGCTGCGAGGTCGTCGGCATCGGCCCGGACAACCTCACCTTGCGCGCCCCGTCGTCTTTCAAACGCGGGATAATCGAGGGCCGGTACAAGACATACATACAGGGCGCGCTGCGCGAGCTTTTCGCGTGCGATTTTGACGTTGTGGTCACGGACGACGCTTCCGGGGACGGCGGCGCGGACGCGAAACAGCGCCTTACAGACGACGACAAAGACGAAGAATTTACGTTCGAGCGCTTCGTCGTAGGCAACTCAAACAAATTTGCGCACGCCGCGGCCATAGCCGTGGCGGGAGGACAGCGCAAGGACTACAACCCGCTCCTTATACACGGCAGCTCCGGTCTTGGCAAGACCCATCTGCTGCACGCCATACGGCACACCATACGCCAGAGCCACCCAAAGTATAACATCGTCAGCCTGACGGGAGAATATTTCACAAACGAGCTGATACACGCCCTCCAAATAGGAAAAAATATGGAATTTCGGGAAAAATACAGGGGCGCCGACGTTTTTCTCATAGACGACGTCCAGTTCATTGCGGGAAAAGTAGCCATTCAGGAGGAGTTTTTCAATACCTTTAACACCTTGTACGCCGCCGGACGACAGATAGTCCTAACCTCTGACCGGCCGCCTATGGAGATAGCCACGCTGGAGGACCGTCTCAAAAACCGCTTCGGATCGGGCATACTCGCCGACATAGCTCCCCCCGACTATGAGACGCGCATGGCTATAATCCGCAATAAGGCGCAGCGCCTCGGCATAAGACTTCCGGACGACGTCACGGCGTACATCGCCGAACGCCTGACGCGGAACGTACGCCAGATTGAGGGCGCCGTAAAGAATATAATCGCGTACCACGACCTCATGGACGACACAATAACTGTCACGTCAGCCGCCGCGATAATAAAAGACATGTTCAAAAACCACGACTCAAACGCGCTCAACACCGACCTCATAATCAATGAGACGGCGAGATATTACGATATCCCCGCGGACGACCTCAAAGGAAAGAGACGGACACGCAAGATTGCCCACGCCAGACACGTCTCAATATACATAATCCGCCAGCTCACAAATCTCCCGCTCGCCGACATAGGCGCCATATACGATCGCCATCACACCACGGTACTCTCATCCATAACGCTCATCGAGGACATGATAAAAACGTCGGAAAAGCTGTCGCAGTCAATCCGCGACATAACGGCAAACATCAATGCCAAGACTTAGAACGTTCAACATTTCCACACTTATCTCTCGGTGGATTTTCAGTGGAAAGCTTTTTTCGGCGCTTTTTCCACATCTCTCGGGGAGCTTGTCCACACGCAAGTCTCGTCCGCAATTCCTTTCCTCCGCAAGCCTCCGCGCCGCTTTTCCACATTTCCGCGGCCCCTACTACTGCTACTCCTGAAATAAACCTCTATCTTATATCATAATAAAGCGATGTCGGCGTAAAAATACTTGGAGGGAAAAGACCTTATGAAATTTTCATGTGAGAGACTTCTCTTGCTGACGGCGATACTCACGGCATCGCGCGTCGTGGCGTCAAAGAGTCCGGTACCCGAACTTGAAGGTCTTCTCATTACGGCGAGAGACGGGAGCGTCAAAATATCGGGGTATGACTTAAAAACGGGGATAACCACCACAATAGACGCGGATGTGGAGGAAACGGGAAGCATAGTCTTAAAATCTCAGCTTTTCTGTGAGATAGTGAGAAAGCTCCCGAGCGGTTTTGTGACTCTCTCGGTGAGCGAGGGGTATCTTGCGAAGATAGTGTGCGGGATGAGTGAATTTAACATTCTGGGCGCCTCTTCCCACAATTTTCCGGAGCTTCCGATACTGGATACTCAAAAGTCCGTTACGGTAAAGGGCGGCGTGTTGAAAGATATGATCACGCAGACGAACTTCGCCGTCAGCGACAATGAGTCGCGGCCTATACATACGGGAGCGTTGTTTGAGATAAACGGAGGCTCGATGACGGTTGTGGCGGTGGACGGATACAGATTGGCCCTCCGCCATGAGGATATCGAGCGGGAGGCGGAGGAGCCCATGAGCTTTGTCGTGCCGGGCGCCGCGCTGAACGAGGTTGAAAAGATATCATCCGGCCAGGAGGACGAGGTGCTTATAAGTCTCGGATCGAAGCACGTGATGTTTTCCATAGAAGATACGGTTTTGATTTCACGCCGTCTGGAGGGAGAATTCCTCGACTATAAAAACGCTGTCCCGCAGGAGAGAAAATACTCCGTTACCGCGGACCGCAGGGCGCTCATAGAAGCGGTGGAGCGCGTCTCCCTGATCATCAACGACAAGCAGAAAAGCCCGCTCCGCTGCACGTTCGGGGACGGGGTGCTGAAGATGCAGGCGGTATCGACGCTCGGGCGCGCACACGACGAATGTCCGATAGAAGGCGACGCGGAGGACTTGGAGATAGGCTTCAACGACAAATTTCTGCTAGAGGCGCTGCGCGCCGCGCCTGCGGACGAGGTCAGCGTCCACCTGTCGTCCGGCATAACGCCGTGCCTTATACTGCCCGTTGACGAGAGCGGAAAGTTCCTCTACATGATACTTCCCGTAAGGCTGCGAACAAATGAAAGCTAAGGTAAAGGGTCTGCGCCGCGCGCCTATTTCAGGCGATTATATAAGGCTCGACGCGTTTATGAAGTACGTAGGAGAGGCGGAAACGGGCGGGGAAGCCAAAGGAATAATCTCCGACGGGGAAGTATTCATAGACGGGAAAAAATGTATTCAGCGCGGCAAGAAAGTCTGCAAGGGAAGCTTTGTAAGACATCGAAATAAGATATGGATGATTACAGGAGCTCCGGCGTCCGATGGTGGTTGACCGCGTCACTCTTGAAGACTTCCGGAATTACGGCCAGCTGACGGCGTCCTTCCGGGACGGCGTGACCGTTATAGCCGGGAGGAACGCTCAAGGCAAGACGAATCTCATCGAGGCGGTTTTCTATATAGCCTCCGGGCGATCGTTCCGCGCCCGTTCGGACCGCGAACTCGTGCGCTTCGGCGGAACGCGCGCGTCCATATGCGCCGACATTACAGCCGGAGGGAGGCCCCAGCGCCTGGAGGCGCGGCTGGAACACGGACAGCGGAAAAGGCTGACGGCAAACGGCGTCCCGCTCCGTTCCGCCGCGGAGCTCTCCGGGCGGTTGGCGGTGGTGCTGTTCTGCCCCGGGGATCTGAACATCGTGCGCGACGGCGCGGCAGAGCGGCGCAAACTCCTGGACACGTGTCTGTGTCAGCTCCGCCCGCGCTACGCGGCGGCGCTCCGGGAGTTTGGCCGCCTGTACGACCACAAGGCGGCGATTTTGCGTAACTACAGAGAGAAGCCCTCGCTCCTCGACACGCTTGATGATTTCAATATGAGACTCGCTCAGTGCAGCGCGCAGCTTATATGGTTCCGCGCGGCGCTGACGGCGCCGCTTGCGGAAAAGGCGGCGGCGGTACACAGAGAGTTCTCGGGCGGCGCGGAAGAGCTGCAGATATCGTACAAGACGGTATCGACTATAGAGGACGCGCGCCGCAAGCCGGAGGAACTGCTGCCGGCGATATTGGAGCACCAGCGAACTCACAGGCAGGCCGAGCTCGATTCGGGACAGTGTCTGACGGGCGCTCATAAGGACGACGTCGAGATCGGGATAAACGGCGTTGCGGCGCGCGCTTTCGCTTCGCAGGGGCAGGCGCGCACCGCGGCGCTCTCACTGAAACTGGCGGAACGGGAGATACACTTTGAAGATCGCGGAGAATACCCCGTTCTCCTGCTCGACGACGTACTCTCCGAGCTCGACGCGGAGCGGGCGGGGTTCGTGCTTGGCAAGATAAAAAACGGCCAGACGCTCATCACGTGCTGCGAGTACGGCGGCATAGCGGGCGCGAACGGCGCGGTGATGCGCATAGAGGGCGGTAAAATAATTTAAGGAGGCGCGCGCAAGGGTGTTTCTCACTCTCGGACAGAGCGCCGCGATCCCCGCGAGCGCGATAATCGGAATATTTGACTTTGAGAAGACGACGCGATCGCGGAAGGCGCGCAATTTTCTCAAACGCGCGGAGGATGAAGGACGCGTTGTGAGCGTGACCGGCGGCGGACCGCCGCGCGCGTATGTCGTTACTGAAGAAGACGGCGCGACGCGCGTATATCTGACCCGGCTCGCGGCGGCGACGCTGGCAAAGCGGAAAGAGTTGATTGACAGGTGAGCTCCGGTTTTGCGAATATACTGTATTTATTGCGCTCCGAATGCAAGTACAGCCAGCGCAAAGTCGCGGGCGATTTGGGCGTGTCGCAGGCGCTGCTGTCACACTACGAAAACGGCATACGCGAGCCCAAACTGGATTTTGTGATAAGGGTGTGCGGATACTACAATGTGTCGGCGGACTATATACTGGGGCGCACGGATGAAAAGAGAAGCGTCGTCATCCCGCGTGATACGGACGGGCAAAGGCGCGTGGCCGAATCCGCGAAGAGGATAGCGGCGATACTGGACGGAGAGGACGACGAGGCGCTGAGCGACGCGGTGGCGCGATATTTTGCCGTCGCGACCGAGATTATAGCCCGTATATTGGAAGTTCCGGAGGAGCGGTACGACCCGATGCGCGACGCCGACCTGAAGATGGCGGAGGCGGCGCTGCGCCGCATCAGGAGACAAGAACTATGATCGAACAGGACAAGATACGCAATTTTTGCATTATAGCGCATATAGACCACGGCAAATCCACGCTGGCGGACCGCCTTCTTGAGATGTGCGGCGCCGTAGAGGCCCGTGAGATGAGCAATCAGATGCTCGACGACATGGAGCTGGAACGTGAGCGCGGAATAACGATAAAGGCGCGCGCCGTCGGGCTGACGTACAGGGCGGCGGACGGCGCCGGATATACGCTCAACCTCATCGACACCCCGGGGCATGTGGATTTCAACTATGAGGTGTCGCGCTCGCTGGCCGCGTGCGAAGGCGCGCTGCTTGTCGTCGACGCGGCGCAGGGCGTCGAGGCGCAGACCCTCGCCAACACGTACCTCGCGCTCGACCACGGCTTGGAGATATTGCCGGTAATAAACAAGATAGATCTGCCCGCGGCCGACCCGGAGAGGGTAAAGACAGAGGTGGAGGACATCATCGGACTCCCAGCGCGCGGCGCGCCGGAAATCTCAGCGAAAAACGGGACGGGAATCGACGCCGTCCTTGAGAATATAGTAAACCTGATACCCCCCCCCGGCGGAGATCCGGAAAAGCCGGCGAGGGCGCTCATATTCGACAGCCAGTACGACGCGTACAGGGGCGTCGTCGTATATGTGCGCGTAGTGGACGGCGTCATAAGGCGCGACGCTGATATAAGGATGATGGCGACGGGGGCGGTTTACCGCGTCGTGGAGCTCGGGCATATGCGGCCTGTCGGGCTTGAGCCGTGTGAGGAACTGAGCGCGGGCGACGTCGGATATATAACGGCCGCCATAAAAAACGTCTCGGACACGCGCGTAGGCGACACCGTGACGCTTGACGTATCGCCGGCGCCGGAACCCCTGCCGGGGTATAAAAAAGTGCGTCCGATGGTGTTTTCCGGCGTCTATACGACAGACGGCGCAAAATATCCCGATCTGCGCGACGCTCTTGAAAAGCTCAGTCTCAACGACGCGTCGCTGACCTACGAGCCGGAATCGTCGGCGGCGCTGGGCTTCGGCTTCCGCTGCGGCTTTCTCGGTCTGCTCCATATGGAGATCGTTCAGGAACGTCTCGAGCGCGAATACAATCTCGAACTCATAACGACGGCGCCAAGCGTCATATACCGCGTGACAAAGACGGACGGCGAGACGGTAATGGTAGATAACCCGCTGCGGTACCCCGACCCCGGCTCCATAGCGTCGGCAGAGGAACCGTTCGTCAGCGCATCCATAATCTGTCCGGCGGAATTTGTAGGTAATATCATGGAACTGTGCCGGGACAGACGCGGGGAATACAGGGAAATGATTTATCTCGACGAGTCGCGGGTAGAACTGCGTTACGGGCTGCCGCTCGGCGAGATCATCTACGATTTTTTCGACGCGCTTAAGTCGCGCAGCCGGGGGTACGCCTCGCTCGACTACGACTTTGAGGACTACCGCGCGTCCGAACTCGTAAAGCTCGATATACTGCTGGCCGGCGATACTGTGGACGCGCTCTCATTTATAGTGCATCGCGACAAGGCGTACGCGCGAGGGCGCAGGATCACCGAAAAGCTGAAGGAACACATACCGCGTCAGCTCTTTGAGATTCCCGTGCAGGCGGCGATCGGGGGGAAGATAATAGCCCGCGAGACGATAAGAGCGCTGCGTAAGGACGTGTTGGCCAAATGTTACGGAGGCGACATCACACGCAAAAAAAAGCTGCTTGAGAAGCAAAAAGAAGGCAAGAAGCGTATGCGCAGGTTGGGGAGCGTATCGGTGCCGCAGGAGGCGTTCATGGCGGTGCTGAAGCTGGACGAATAGGCGGCTTCGGGCGCGGGCAAGGAGCGTCTCCGGCGAAAAAGCGGATGACCGCCCTGCGGCGCCGGCCGCGCGATGATGGACAGCAGCCGCGAATGTCGCGCGGTCCCCGATCCGGTTAACCTCCAAGGAGGTTAGGCAAAATCGCGCAAAAAGCATTTTCCGGGGAATAAATCCCCGGAAAATGCGGAACATTACAATTTTTGCATCGTCATATAGGGGTCCCCGCGAAGTCGAATGACTTCACGCACTCTTGTGCAAAAATTCTTTTCGCCTACGCCGAAAAGGACGGGAGAGCGAAAATCGCTACAAACGATAACAGGACGGCATTTTGGCGCTTGCATTTTGCGCGATACGTGTTAAAATAGTTTCGCCGCGGCGGAGCCGCGAGTATGGGATCTTTTTACGGAGGTTTTACATAATGGCATACACAATCAGCGATGAGTGCGTCTCGTGCGGCGCTTGCGCCCCAAACTGTCCCGTTGACGCTATAGCGCAGGGCGGCAGCCACTACGAGATCGACTCGGGTACGTGCGTCTCGTGCGGCTCGTGCGCCGAGTCCTGTCCAATGAGCGCCATCTCGGCGTAACAGCGGCCGAGACAGGGCGCTCAAACGCGCAACGACATATGCCGCCGTCCCGCGTACAACGCAGCGGGACGGCGGCATACTCATTTGGGAGGATGATGACGGTTGACAGGCACGCTGTACATTGTCGCAACGCCGATAGGCAATCTGGAGGATATATCGCCCAGGGCGGCAAGGACGCTCTCGGAGGTCGATTTCATAGCCGCCGAAGACACGCGCGTGACGCTCAAACTGCTGAACCATCTCGGCATAAAAAAGCATCTTATGAGCTACCATGCCCACAACAGCTCGCACAGCGGCGAGCGCATACTCGAGCGCCTGTCGTCGGGCGAGAACTGCGCTCTGGTTACCGACGCCGGGACGCCCGCGATAAGCGATCCCGGCGAGACCCTCGCCGCCATGTGCGCGCTCGCGGGAGCGGAGGTGATCGCCATACCCGGGCCGTGCGCCGCTTTAAGCGCGCTTCAGGTCTCCGGACTCCCGTCCGGTCGCTTTACGTTCGAGGGCTTTCTGTCTACATCTCGCAAAAGCCGCGCCGCCCATCTGGAGGAACTCCGGAATGAGCGGCGTACCATGATATTCTACGAAGCGCCTCACAAACTCCTGCGCACACTGCGCGATCTGCGCGGCGCGCTCGGCGACAGACGCGCGTCGATTTCCAGGGAACTGACAAAACTCCACGAACAGACGCTCCGCTTCACTCTCGCGGACGCGATATCGCACTTCGAGGCGACGCCGCCGCGCGGCGAGTTTGTGATTGTGCTTGAGGGCGCGCGGGAGACGGCACCGGAGACATTTGACATTGAGCGCGCGCTCGAATTGGTTGAGACGTACCGCGGCGGGGGTATGAAGCTGCGGGACGCCGCGCAGCGCGTCTCGGCGGAGACCGGCGCGCCGAAAAATCTCCTGTACAATTTGGCTTCCGGTTCCGCGGCGCGCGGGCTCCGCCGTCCGGACGCGAGTCCGGAAGACCGCGGGGACTGACAGCATTACTCGACGATATCGAATTCCCGCCTGCATATGGCACAAATATACTTTTTATCCCTGTCCTCTTTGAGGACCGGTTCGTATTTCTTCAAAATGATAGTGTTGCCCTCCACGTAGATCTCCATAGGGTCGCGTTCCAGGATCTCGAGCGTACGTCTCAGCTCAATTGGCAGTACAATCCTGCCGAGTTCGTCTACCTTCCTTACAATGCCTGTTGATTTCATAGCGCTTATCCTTTCTGTTTGCTTTATGTTACGGCATATCAGGACGCGGCGACGGACGGCGCGCCCGGCGCAGATAACTGTACATCAAGTTTATAGTCTTACTTACTGGTATGCCATGCAGTAATGTTACCACAATTTACGTCATTTGTCAACAATTTATGCGTTGGTAAATTTTTCACGCCGCACCAATTGTTACAAATGCCACTAAACAACGACAAACGCCGCGTCAAAATAACGTCACGTCAACACAATTGACACGCGGCGAACCGCCATTTATAATGTAGACAGGCCCGGACAAATCAAATTACCGGTGGGGGAAAGGAACATAAGATGAGAAAACTTTTGAATTCTATACTCGCGCTCACGCTCATTTCAGCGCTCGCGCTCACCGCCGCGTCCTGCGGCGGCTCGGATGGAGGCGGAGGCTCCGGAAAGCTCGAGGAAATCAAAAAAGCGGGGAAGCTCGTCGTGTACACGGACCCGAATTTTGCGCCGTTTGAATACATAGGAGACGACGAGACGATAGTGGGTGTGGACATCGCGCTCGCGGAGGAGATAGCGGCCGAACTCGGCGTGACGCTGGAAGTGAACTCCGCGAAATTTGACTCCATACTGATGGCGTTGAAGGGCGGCAAGGGGGACATCGCCATCTCCGGCTTCACCATCACGGAGGAGCGGCGCGAAAGCGTGGACTTCTCTGACCCGTACATCGATTCCGTGCAGTATCTGATACTCCCGGAGGATTCCGGCATATCGGCGCTCGAAGA
>JAITKI010000014.1 GCA_031278515.1 Oscillospiraceae bacterium
GAATGTTTTCGTTTGCAGCGGTTTTCGCTCTCCCGTCCTTTTCGCCTACGGCGAAAAGAATTTTTGCGAGGAGTGCGTCCCGTGCGACGATGCAAAAATTGTAATATTTCGCATTTTCCGGGGATTTATTCCTCGGAAAATGCTCTCAGTGAGCCGCGCACGGCGAGATCTCATCTCCCGTGACTCGTTTGTGATGGCAAAGCCATCACAAACGAAATTATTCTCTTAAAACACCGCGTACTTAAACAGTTCCCTCACGTCGCCCGCGCTCTCGAGCGAGCGCACAAACCGGACGAGTCCGTCCGCTCTTTCGTCGGGCAACCGCCGCCCCGCCGCCGCGACGCAGCCGCGGAACTTTTCCGTTACGTCGTCGTACGTGAGCATATTCCCCGGTGAGCCCGTGGCGATTTCGACGCGGGCCGAGAGCTTGCGCCCATCGCGCAGCGCGACCTCCACCACAGCCGGCTCCAAGCCCGTACCGTCGAGCGCGGGGTCGTTTGTTACGGTTATCTTAGACGCCGTCTTCAGAATACCGGCGTCGGCGATGGCGTCCTCCGTGTAGTCGCCGAGGCCGGGCCGTCCGCGCGTGAGCGAGACGGCGACGCCCCACGGAACGGAGAACTGCGCGTCCACCGGATTGCGCGGCTTTACTTTCGCCTCGAACGGCTCGCACAGCAGCCCCAGCGTCCCCTTACCGCAGAATATGCCAATCTTCGCGATGTCATCCGGCGCGAACGAGTTCTCACGCCTTATCTGTCCGGCGGCGTCGATGAACGGATGCGTACCCCGACAGGACGGATACGGCTTTATTGAGATGTTCACCGACTCCCAGCGCTCGCCCAATTCCCCTGTCAACTGTTCGGGCGAATAGTCGCCGTCGTGGTACACGCGATAGAAGCCTTTTTCGCCCTCGATGGCGCCGCGCGCGCCCGTCACGCCCATCTTTGCCAGGAACGCGGCCTTTATGCCGCCGCATACCGCGAAACCCGGACCCATGCGCTTTGTCAGAACGCCGTCCGTGACGGCCTGTCCGTTGCCGGAGCACTGGTGGTAGCCGATGCCTATCGCCGAGACTATCCCGTCCGCGTCCAGTCCGAGGAGCAGCGCCGCCACGGCGGCCGACACCATGAATCCGTTCAGCGTCGTGAAGTGCCAGCCGAACGGGTGTATGCTCTTGCCGGGACGCGTCGCCAGTCCGAGCCGTGAGATCATGTCGCCCCCTACGGCGACGGCGCGTATGAAGTCGCGTCCGCTCAGCCCTCCCAAATACTCCGCCATCGCGAGCGCCGTAGTTATGGTGACGACGCCCGGGTGCATCGTGGCGGCTTCATGTACGTCGTCGTAGTCGAGGCTGTGTCCCTGCGTCGCGTTCACCTGCGCGGCGTGGGCGACGGGCAGCTTGTCTCCCCACCCGACGACTGTCGCGTGGGGCTTGCCCCCCCAGTCGTTGTAGAGCTGCCGTATCTCGCGCGCGGCGCTCTTGTCCGAGCCGCCAAGGGCGACGCCTATGAAATCGAGAACCTGGTTGCGCGTCTCCGCAATGACGTCCTCCGGCAAGTTCTCGAATTTCGTGTCCAGAAAGTTCTTTGCGAATAAGTAACTTGCGTCCATTTGTTATCATACCTCTCGAACATTACATCTTAACACCTGCGGTGCGCTTTCACTCATCACCTCCGTCAGCTTATACACATAAGCCCGCCGTCGTGCTGTGCCACGAGGCCGGTTATCTGAACTCCGGCGGGGGAGGCGAGAAACACGCACATCGCGCCTATCTCGATAGGCTCGCCGAAGCGGTGCGCGGGCATCCCCCTCTCCACCATCTCGATGGCGCTCGGCGGCAGATCCGCGTCGAGATCGGAGTGCGTGGGACCCGGCGCTATGCAGTTCACGCGTATGCCGTAGTCCCCGAGTACGACCGCAAGGTAGCGCGTAAAGATGTCCACTCCGGCTTTCGACACGTTGTACGGCGAATTCTCATGGTCTTTTGAGTTCGACACGCGCTGCCCGCCTACGGACGATATGTTGATGATGCTCCCGCCGCGTCCGCTGTCGCGCATCCCGGGTACGAGTTCGTGTACGACATTGGCGACGCCGTGCAGATTGGTGCCTATGACCCTGTGCCACTCGTCGAGTCCTTTTTCGCTGAGGAACGGCGTCGTCGTGGCGACGCCCGCGTTGTTTACGAGGACATCGATGTGATCATAGAACTCATATACCCTCTTCGCCGCGGCGACTACGGCGGAATGGTCGGAGATATCGCAGCCGAAGCAGGCGTACCTCCCCCCGTACTCCCGGAGACTGTCGGCGACGGACGCGCCGGAGCCCTCGTTCCGGCAGAGGATTACGACATTCGCGCCGCTCTGTGCGAACGCCTGTGAAATACCCAGACCGATACCCCTGTTCCCCCCCGTAACCACAACGTTCTTTCCCTTGACGGAGAACGCGTCCGCCATTGACGTGATAGGTGGTGTTTTAATCATATACGGTGACCTGCCTCTCATATGTAATATGCACAATTATATGTTGTCGGCGGCGGGAAGTCTAGCCAATATACATAAGTTTTACTTATGTTGTCAAATGAAAAATATATTGTGCGTCCGCCGCGGCTACGTCGAGGAGGGCGCAAACATTCACGCTGACGGATAACGACATCTTTTTCCTGAATTCATGTCTATAATGGACTTGCTGATACGGGAGGTCGCCTATGAGAGTCGTTTACGCCGACGCTGTATTTTTACTCAACTTCATAATAGATTACATACTTCTGCTGATGACGGCAAAAATATGCGGCTGCGGCGTCCCGCGCGCGCGAATGGGCGCGGCGGCGGCGCTCGGCGGGCTGTACGCCGCTGCGGCGGCGGCGTATCCCCACGGGCTGCTGACAGCGGCGCCGTCTGTCATAGCGGCGGGCGCGGCTGTCGCGGCGGCGGCGTTCGCCGGGCGGCCGCGAGGCATACGGCTGACCGCCGTATTTTTTGCCGTCGCCGCCGCGTTCGCGGGCGCGGTTCTCGCACTCTCGCTGCTCGGCGGAGGAGACGGTCCGCCCGTCAATTTTGACTTTAAACCGCTGCTCGTGATATTTATTGTGTGCTACGCCGTGCTCTCGATCCTGTTCCGGGGCGCGGCGCGCGCCGGAGGGAACAGCTACGCGTCGCTGATAATAAAGCTCGCGGGGCGGGAACTGCGCGCGCGCGCGCTCATCGACACAGGGAACGCGCTGCGCGACCCGATAACGGGCGGGCGCGTGATAGTGCTCGGCGCCGGCGAGGCGGCGGCGCTGTTCCCGCGCGCCGTTGCGCGGGCGCTCGCGGACGCCCGTGAGCGCGGCGCAGTGGGAATGCTGGAGGATCTGGACAAAATCGGGGAGAGCGCGCGCTTCCGGCTCGTGCCGTACAGCTCCGTGGGCGTGCGGGGCGGTATGCTGCCGGCTTTTCGGCCCGACGAGGTGTTCATAGACGGCGTCAGGGAGCGGAACGCTCTCATCGCGCTCTCCCCGAACGGCGTATCGGACAACGGGGTATACTCGGCGCTTGTGGCGCCGTGAGTCTGGCCGCAAGACGCCCGCGCCTTCACGCGGGCGCGTTCGGGGCGCAAAAAAGCGCGAAAGCGCGGATTTTAAGCGCGCGCGGGATTATTTCCGCGGCGGCGCGGCTTTACAGGGGGTATCATAACATGCTGAGGACGGCTGCGGCATATGTTATCGGCGCGGTGAGGCGCGCGCTTGAGAAGTTGGGCGCGCCGCCTCCGGGCGTTATGTACATCGGCGGCAGCGACACGCTCCCGCCGCCGCTCGGGCGCGAAGAAGAATCTATATACATCGCGATGCTGGCCGAGGGTTCGTTCGAGGCCAAGCAGACGCTCATCGAACGCAACCTCAGACTCGTCGTGTACATATCGAAGAGGTTTGAGAACACGGGAGTGAACATAGAGGACCTCATATCTATAGGTACGATAGGTCTGATCAAGGCGATAAATACGTACGACGCCGATAAGAACATCAAGCTTGCGACATACGCCTCGCGCTGTATCGAAAATGAGATACTCATGTTCCTGCGGAAGGCGTCAAACAGACATACGGAAGTTTCGATCGACGAGCCGCTTAGCACGGACTGGGACGGGAACGAACTGCTGCTTTCCGACGTGCTGGGAACGGACGCCGATGTGATAATGCGTCCGCTGGAGGACGCCGCCGACAAAAAGCTGCTGTCCGACGCGCTTGAAAAGCTGACAAAGCGTGAGCAGGAGATAATAACGATGCGGTTCGGCCTAGGCGGCAGCGAGGAGCTGACACAAAAGGAGGTCGCCGACATCATGGGCATCTCGCAGTCTTACATCAGCCGCATAGAAAAGCGCATTATCTCGCGGCTGCGCCGCGAGATAATGCGGTACATGTGAAAATTTGAAATGTCAGCAACCGTTTTCACAGGGGGTAGGGTGAGTGGTATCGGGGATATAAAGACGACTGCCGGCTACGCGTCGGCGCCGCTCGGCAATATGTCGCGCAGATTGATGATCAGATCGACCTCGTTTTTCGTCATGTTCATCTCTTTGGCAATGTTCCGCCGCGGTACGCCCTCGCGGTACAATCTCATGACACCCTCGAATTTCGTCTCGCCGCGCGTCTCGCCGGCTTCCGGCGGCGCGTCGAAAGCGGCGGGAGCGGCGGAAATATCGGGAGCGGCGGGAACGTCCGCTCCGCCGTCCCGCGCGCTCTCTTGCGGCGCCTCCCGCCTGCCCGGCTCCGGCTCCACTTCCCTGCGGGCCGCGCTTGGTCTCCCCCGCTTTGCGCGCTCCTTCTTCTCCTGCTGCGCCGTCCGCGCTTTCATCTCCTCCACGTCCTCCCGCAAAAGCGAGAGCTCCGCCCTGAACGCGTTTGTCTCGGCGTAGAACACATCTTTCACCTGCTCGGCCGTCCGCGTCCCCACTTCCTCCACGCCGGCCTTCACGCCGGCGATTTCCGACCGCAGCGAGTTGGTCTCGGTATAAATCAGATCCTTAAACTGCGCGGCCGCGTGTGAGCGCAGCTCCTCCAGGTTCTCTTTCAGCAGTCCGAGTTCCGCCCTGAGCGCGCCCGTTTCGGAGTAGAACACATCTTTCATCTGTGCGGCCGCGCGCACCCTCACGTCGTCCACATTGGCCCTGACCTCCGCGACTTCCGCCTTGAGCGCGTTCGTTTCGGAGTAAAAGGTGTCCATGAATCCCTCGATGTTCTCGTACATCTTCAACATCTCGCTGTTTTTCTCCCTGCTCTCCTTGCTCTGACGTCTCAGATCCGCGTAGATGTATCTGCACAGAAGCGCGGCGAATATGACCGCGCATATGTTCGCTATCACTAGAACGGTAATCACAGCTGTCTCCGGCATAGTCATCAAATCCTTATATCAATAATATGTTCCTCAGCCGGAACGAGATACTCCGCTCCGTCCTCGGCGCCGTCTTGTTCCCCGCCGTACGCTCCTCCCCCGGAGGCGCCGCCGCCTCCGCCGTCGTCGTCGGGATGGAACTCCGTCTGTTCCGCTTTTATCGTCCTCGCCACGCGTTCCCGCCCGATATCGCCCTCCACTCGCGCCTGCACGCTGAGATAATCCTGCGCGAGCTCGCCTCTGTACGCCATGCGGCTCGACTCCCGCGACGCCTCCGTCGTCCGCGTGACCATTATCTGCGCGTCTATACCCCTCAGCGCCATATCACCGTCTCCTTCCTCCGGTCACCCCTTCAAGCTTATTCAGGCGCGCCCGCATTTTTGCGAGCGTATTTGAGTGTATCTGCGATACACGCGACTCCGTTACGGACAATATCTCCGCTATCTCCCGAAGCAGCATCCCCTCGTGGTAGTATAGCGTCACAACGAGACGCTCCTTCTCCGACAGCGTATCTATCACCTCCGCCAGGAGTTTCATCGTTTCTTTCTCCATCAGCGCGTCCTCCGGAGACAGCGCGCCCGGCGCCTGCGGCTCGGCGGACTCTCTCAGAGCTTGAAGCGCGTCTTCAAAGCTCACGAGATTGAACATGTGCGACTGTGCCATTATATTTTGCACCTGAGACACCGGCATATTGAGCGCCTGCGCTATACTGCTCTCCGTAGGCGGCTCCGAACCCTTGCGCTCCAACGTCTCGCTGACCTCGTTTATGGCGCTGATCTTTTTTCGCAGACTCACGGGCGCCCAATCCAGCGAGCGCATGTAGTCGAGTATCTCGCCCCGTATGCGGTTCACCGCGTATGTCTCGAACTTTACGCCGTGTTCGAGGTCGAACTTATCCAGAGCGTCTATGAGTCCCAACACGCCGCAGCTGACGAGGTCGTCATACTCCGTGTGGTTATTATACTTGGGCATCATACGCTTTACAAGCCATTTCACGAGATACATATAGTGCATCAGCAGGCTGTCTCTCGCGTTCATATCGCCTGACGTCTTGTAGTCGAGCCAGAGTCGGTCTATGTCTTCGGGCATTTTATTCATCTTTGATGAGTTTTTCCTGTCTGATTCTCTTCTGCTGCTGTTCATATATGTACCTTGTGATCACATCGCGTTTGGCGAACGCGCCGGCGAACTCGAGCCCCACGTTGTATATTCCGCCCGTGGGGTCGTACTCCACGCGTCTCACCTCCACCACCGCGGCAATCGGCGGCTCCGTCGCGTCCGGCCAGCCGAGATGCACCTTTATGACGAGCTTATCGCCTATCACAAAATTTGTCTTCGACTTTACGGATATGCCCGATATGCTTATGTCGCGCGTCGTGGAGTTCTCCTCGTCCACCGCGTACTCTTCAAGTGCGTCCACTGCCTCCTCATAGGACATGACGTCGTCGAGCATCGGCAGAACTTCCGGAAGGCGGTGCAACTCGGTCGGCAGCGCCACCGGCAGACGGCGCACCTCCGTGCGCAGCACGACGGGCAGACGGTAATATCCCCTTCGCTGCACCTTTGTCACGTCGGAAACACACTCAAGCTCCACAAGCCTTATCTCGTTGCTCATACTGAAGCCGCGCACCTTCACATCCATGCTGTACTTGCCGTTGTCACGGTAAAACGACAGCCTCAGTATTTGATCTCTGTGGAACACCACGGGTACGCCGCGATACGTCGGAGAGGTGACGACAATATTGCCTTTCTTGCCCGCTTCCTCAACAAGCGCTCTGTATTCCGGACTGTTTTTGTACTGGAGATCCACCCTGTCCCCCGGTACTATATCGTGTCGTTTTGCCATATACGGATGCCGCCTCCTTCTGCAAATACTTCAACGTGTACCCATGACACGCGCGAACAACCTCGCCAGACGATTCGGGACGTCCTTCGCCGCCGAGGTATTCAGGAGCGTCTGCGCTATGGCCTTTATATCTCTGGCGGTTCTTCCGTCCGGCTGACTTATAATTATCGGCGTCTGCTGCTTTATCGACTGCGGGACGTCGCGGTCGTACAGCACATGTCCCAGCAGATCCACATCCTTGCCCAGGTTGCGGCTCATGACGTCCTTGAAGCCCCGCAGAACGCGATCCGCCTCTCTCCTGTTCTCGCTCCTGTTCATTATAACATGTATCGGATGAAATTTGTCACGCTTTACGATTGTTTTTATCAGCGCGTAGGCGTCGAGAATCGCCGTCGGCTCCGGAGTTGTCACGACTATAGTCTCCGTGGAGGCCAAGATCATTCGCATGAGATTGTCGTTTATGCCGGCGCCCGCGTCGCAAATGATGTAGTCAATGTCCGTATCGAGCTTACTCAGCCCGGACATCAGCATTCCCAGCTGTCCCTCGTCCATCCTCAGCAGCTCGTCAAGCCCCGACCCGCCGGACACAAACCGCACGCCGTCAAGCCCCATCTGTATGATCTCCGAGAAATCTTTCTCCCCGCGCAAAAAGTGGCTCAGATTGTACTTCGCGGCGACGCCCAGCATGATATCCACATTCGCAAGCCCAAAATCCGCGTCGATGACGAGGACGCTCTTACCCATCTGGCTTAGCGCTATGGACAGATTCACGGAAATGGTGGATTTACCCACCCCGCCTTTTCCGCTGGCCACGGTGATCACCTTGGGCGCCCGTCCGGAGCCCGACATCCTGTCTCTCAGGCCCTGGGCCTGATCTTTTCTTCTTTCGTACATAAGCACCTCGGACTCAATGAAGCAGCCGTTCCGCCAGACCGGCCGCGTCGAGTACATCGATATCGTCGGGCACATTCTGCCCGGTCGTGACATAGGCGGGACTCTTGCGCGCGTACCATATGAGATTTAGCAGCATACCCCTGAAGTCGGTCTCGTCCAGTTTCGTGACGACAAGCTTGAAGTCGCCGGCAAATTCGTACGCGTCGATTATCTCTTTCACGGCGGAAAAGCTCGTCGACGCCGGCACGCACAGAAGCATATCCTCCGGCCTGGCTATACGTATGATCTCCAGCACATCCTCACGGTGCTGATCGTCTCCCGGCTTTTTACCGGCTGTGTCTATGAAGATTATGTCCCTGTCTCTCATGCTCTCTATGACGCCGCCGAGTTCGTCAAGCTGATACACGGCGCCGAACGGGATGGAGAGTATGTCGGTATATGTTTTCATCTGCTCATTGGCGCCTATGCGGTACATATCCGTGTTGATTATCCCGACCTTTTTATTTTGCTTCAACGCGAAATTGGCGGCAAGCTTCACTATCGACGTCGTCTTACCCACGCCCGTAGGCCCCAGCACCAGCACGGTCTTGCGCTTGTATCTCCTGTGCAGTACGGGTTCCGGCACGCCCACCAGATCCAAGATCAACTGCTCCATCACGTCCTCTGCGGAAACGCCGGGCTGCACCGCGATGATGTCCAGCGCGTCGCGGGCCAGAGTGTGCGCGAGTTCGCCGTCAACCCGGTTTTCCGTCAGCCGCGACACGAGAGCCTCAAGACTCTCGGGATACCGCCGCTCCGGTTCCGCCGCCGCGAACTCCCCGAATTTGTCGATGAGTCCGGCGACCATCTGTCCCAGCGTCTCAATGCGCTCGTTAAGCCGCTTGAGCGTCTCCCCGTTATCCGGTTCGGCGCTCTGCGGTTCCTCCTCCGCCTCCGCGCGTGCGGGCACCGCCGGTTCGGTTTGCTGTCGTGACAAATACCCGTTTATCTTGCGGGCTATGGGCGCTTTCTCCGGCTCATATGCCACCATGACTTCCAGGATGCGCTTACTGAAAAGATTCTTGAATCCCTTTCTGCGCGTCTTGCGGCTGTTCAGTATGACGGCGTCCGGCCCGAGTTCCCGCTTGACGACCTCCATCGCCGCCTGCATATCCTTCGCGTGATATCTCTTTACCAGCACTAGAGCTTTACAACTCCTTCCGAATACACCTCGATGCCCTGCTCGAGCTCGTTAAACGACATAACCGTCAGTTCCGGCGAAACCTGCTCGGCTATCTTGCGAAATTGCCGCCTTATGACGGGCGAGGTGAGGACTACAGGCGTTTTGCCCCTCTCTCGCGTATGCTCGACCGCGCTGCGCAGTTTATCGAATATCGACCGTATGCTCGACGGTTCCAGCGCGAGATACGTCCCTTGGTCCGATTGCTTCGTGTTCTCCGCGATCATGGTCTCAAGCTCCGGGTCGAGCGTTATGGCGTGCGCCTCGCCGTCCGGCAGGAAGCGCTTTGATATCGAGCGCTTGAGCGCCTGCCTGACGTACTCCGTCAACAACTCCGTGTCGCGCGTCAGATTCCCGTTATCCCCCAGCGTCTCGACTATCGTCGCCATGTCGCGTATCGGCACATTCTCCGAAAGGAGATTGGCAAGAATCTTTTGCAGTTCTCCCAGCGAGAACATCTTAGGCACCACCTCCTCGACGAGCGCGGGCTGCGAGCGCTTGAGGTTGTCCACAAGCGTCTGCACCTGCTGGCGGTTAAGCAGCTCGCTGCTGTGTCGCCTGATCACCTCCGTCAGATGCGTCGCTATTACGGACGGCGGATCCACCGTGGAATATCCCAGCAGCTCCGCGTTTTCGCGCTCGCTCTTCGGTATCCAGAGCGCCGGCAGTCCGAACGTCGGCTCGACGGTGGGGATGCCGTATATCTCCTCCTCCACGTCTCCGGTGGAGAGCGCCAGAAGATGGTCGGCCATCACCTCTCCGCGCGCCACCTCGACGCCTTTTATCTTGATTGAGTACTCGTTTGTGCCGAGCTGTATATTGTCCACGACGCGGATCGCGGGGACTATGACGCCCATATCGACGGCGCTCTGCCGTCTGATCATAACTACTCTGTCCAGCAGATCGCCGTCCTGCGAGACGTCCACCATCGGCACAAGGCCGAAACCGAACTCCAGCTCGATGGGATGCACCTGCAGCAACGTGGTGACGCTCTCCGGCTTTCGCTTTTCCTGCGCGCGCCGCTCCGCCTCGTCGTCCGTCGCCACCAACTCCGCCCGCATACGCCTGTTGCGCAGATTGTATCCGACCAGCACGAGCGCGAGCGCCAGCAGCAGCATGGGCGCCTTGGGCAGTCCCGGCACAAGGCTCACAACAGCCAGCAAGACGCCGCCCATTATCAGCACATACGGCTGCGCCAGCACCTGCGCGGACATCTCCTCGCCGAACGCGGAGCCGGCGCCGGAGCGCGTGACGATTATACCCGAAGCCGTCGAGATGAGCAGCGCCGGCATCTGGCTCACCAGTCCGTCGCCTATGGTGGCAAGCGTGAATATCCGCACGACCTCGCTCATCGGCTCGTTCATCGTCACAAAGCCGATGATTAGTCCGCCGGCTATGTTTATGATGGTGATTATGACGCCGGCTATCGCGTCGCCCTTAATGAACTTGCTCGCGCCGTCCATCGCCCCGTGAAAATCCGCCTCCCGCGCGATCTCCTCGCGCCTCTCGCGCGCGCCCTCCTCATCCACTATGCCGCTGTTGAGGTCGGCGTCTATCGCCATCTGCTTCCCGGGCATGGCGTCTAGCGTAAAGCGCGCCGCGACCTCCGCCACGCGTTCTGCGCCCTTTGTGATGACCATAAATTGTATTACCATTATGATAAGGAACACAATGACGCCCACCGCCAGATTGCTGCCTATCACAACGCTGCCGAACGTGCGTATCACGCTGCCCGCGTCGCCCTGGTTTCCGAGTATCAAGCGCGTGGAGGACAGGTTGAGCGACAGGCGGAAAAGCGTCAGCACGAGGAGCAGCGTCGGAAATACCGAAAATTCCAGCGGCTCTTTCAAATACAGCGAAAACAGCAGCACGAGTATCGACAGCGTTATGTTGATGATAAGGAGCATGTCCATCATGATCGCCGGCAGCGGGAATATTATAATGAACACTATGGCAAGCACCGCGAGTGCCATAATAATATTTGATACTTTCATCATCCACCTCCGATAACCGCCGTCGCGGCGCTCACGCCCGCGGCCGGGCGCCGCCGCGTTTTTTCCTGTAAACGTACACCAGAATATCGGCCACGACCTGATAGAACTCGGGCGGAATCAAATCCCCAAGCTCACAGCCCTCATAAAGAGCGCGGGCGAGCGTCTTATTCTCAACGAGCTCGACGCCGTGTTCCGCCGCCGTCTCCCTTATTTTCATCGCGAGAAAATCCTTGCCCTTCGCTACGACGGCCGGCGCGTCGCTCACGCCGTCCTCATATTTCAGCGCCACGGCGTAGTGGGTCGGGTTTGTTATTACGACATCCGCGGTCGGCACTTGCGACATCATCCGCATAGCGCTCATCTGGCGCTGCTTCTGTCTTATCTTGCTCTTGATCTGCGGGTCGCCCTCCGTCATCTTGTACTCGTCCTTGACCTCCTGCTTCGTCATGCGCATGTCCTTTTCGAACTTCCACCACTGGAACAGGTAGTCCCCGGCGGCTATCAGCGCAAACGCGGCGGCCATTTTCAAGGCGATCACAAACGCCGTATTCATCGTGGACAGGAACAGATTACGTATGTCCCTGCCGATGTAATTCGGGAACTCCTCCAGAAGTCCGCGATAGCTCGTATACGCGACATACCCGAGAAGCGCCACTTTGAGCACCGATTTGACGAGCTCCGTCAGCGTCCTTATGGAGAACACTCTGGAAAACCCTTTTATGGGGCTGATCCTGTCGAGCTTGGGCGAGAGCGTCTTTGTCGTGAATAAAAATCCGATCTGCAACACATTTATCACGACGCCCGCCGCGAGAGCCGTACCCAGAATCGGGAGCATTATCCTCCCCAGACTCATGAGCGCCCTTCGCAGCGCGCCGCTGAATACCGCGTTCGTCACCTCCCCGCCCGGCGGCAGCACGGCCGGCGCGCTGAGGAACTCCGTGTACAGCGAGGTCATCCGTTCCGTGAGGGACGGCCAGAGCAACAGCAGGAGCGTGAACATCACGATGCAGCCGAAAGCGGTGTTAACCTCCGCGCTCTTGAGCACCTGACCGCGCTCACGCGCGTCTCTGCGCTTCTTCGGAGTGGCCTTTTCGGTTTTTTCACCTACGCCCGCCGCCATTACGCCGCCCCCACAAACGCGCTGAACATCTTCTCAATCCCCGAGAACATCTCCGAAAAAATTCTCTCGCTGAAGTTTACGAAGACAGGCATCATAAACATGAGCGTAACAAGCCCCACGAACATCTTGACGGGTACTCCCACAACGAACATATTGAGCTGCGGCACCGTCCGTATAATCACGCCGAACGCTATCTCCAAAATCAGCGCCGACGCTATTATCGGCGTGGCCACCATCACGCCCAACATGAACGTCAGCGAAAATATCTCCAGCGCCGCGAGACCGATCTGCGGCGACAGGCCGACTCCGCCCACAGGCAGCCGCCTGAGCGTCAGGTACACTATCTCAATAAGGCGCTGGTGTCCGTTCACGGCAAAAAACGAGATAATGACGGCGGTGTTGAAGAGATTGCCCATCATCGGTATCTGCGTGTTGTTCTGCGGATCGTATACATTGGCGATGCCGTATCCGATCTGCATATCCACTAGCTGCCCGGCGACAAACGTCAGCGAAAAGAACATGTTCGTCACAAAGGCCAGCGCTATACCGGTCATCAGTTCTCCGATTCCTATGAGAGCGAAGCCAAACAGCGAGTTGTACTCAATGACGCCGGACGGCGGAACGGCAGTGAAAAACAAAAACGTCAGCGCGGCGATAAAACCTATTTTGGCGCGCGCGGGTATGATATTGCGTCCGAACACCGGCGATGAGAATATGAGTCCCGACACGCGAAACAGCAGCAGGACGAAGTAGTCCGCGTTCGCCACTATTGAATTTACCGTCTCACTCATCCCGAAAACCTGTCCACATATTCGTAGACTCTCAGCACGAATCCCTGGATCCTGTTCATTATAAAGCCCGCGCAGACAAGCAGCGTGAGCAATATGGCGACGATCTTGGGGACAAACGCGAGCGTCTGCTCGTTGATTTGAGTAGTCGCCTGAAAGATTGAGATGATCAGCCCTACGACAATGCCCACAATCAGCATGGGCGCCGACGCCGATATGACAGTGTAGACGGCGTCCCGCAGCACCGTTATTATCTCAGCCTGATCCATAGCTCCACCACTCTTCAATGTCAGTAGAGGACGCCGCCCCCGGCGTCCCGCCGCCCTCCGCGGCGAAACCGTGACAGCCAAACCGCCCCGCTAATAAAAACTCTTCACGAGCGAACCCATCACGAGCTGCCAACCGTCCACCATGACAAAGAGCAGCACCTTAAACGGGAGAGAGATCATGGCCGGCGGAAGCATCATCATACCCATAGCCATGAGCGTGGACGAGACGACCATGTCCAGCACGACGAACGGTATGTATATGAAAAATCCTATCTCGAACGCGTGTTTTATCTCGCTCGTGAGAAAGGCGGGTATGAGCACCCTGTTCGGGATACTCTGCTCGTCCTCGATAGCCTCTCCGGACAGACCGATAAAAAACGACATGTCCGTCTTGTACGTCTGGCTAAGCATGAATTCGCGCGTCGGCGCCATGGCCCTCTCAAAGAATTCGTCCTGCCCTATGAGACCGTCAGAATACGGCGTGTACGCGTTTTCGTACACCTCCGTCACAACGGGGCTCATCACAAACAGCGTGAGGAAGAGCGCGAGCCCGACGATGACCTGATTCGGAGGAGTCTGCTGCATACCGAGTCCGCTGCGTATGAAAGACAGGACGATGACAATCCTGGTAAAGCCCGTCAGCATCATGACTATCGACGGCAGGAGCGTCAGAACGGTGAGCAGTATGATAATATCGACCGTCTGCGTATCCTCTCCGAAAAGCGTCTCCACGATGTCGCTGAGCGTACCCGCCGCCGAGGCCCCGATATTCGTCGCGGACGACAGCGCAAGCGCCGCCAGGAGAAATACGAGCGGTTTTGCATATTTCGCGGCCGCTTTCGGCGTCCGCCCGCCGCCGGACGGCAAGCTTGACTGCACTATCGCGTATCCTCCTCGCCGTTTTTTTTCGTATCGTCCGCCGTTCCGCCGCCGCCGCGAACACGTCCCGCTCCGGCCGCTTTGGAGAGCGCGCCCGCGAGCCAGCGCGGCGCGGCGCCGGCGGCGGACGATGCGAGCGCTTCCTTGAACGTCATGCGCGTCGGTTCCTCGGCGTCAAATTCCGAGCCGTCAAACGTATCCAGCAGCTCCGCGGACTGGTTCGTCATCGCGATAAAGTACACCTTCCCCTTCACGCGCGCGAGATAGAACGCCTTGTCCTTCGACAGAGCGAACCTGTCAAGGAGCTTTATCTCACGCGCCGATTTTACGCGAAAGGAACGGGCGCCCACCAGATATGTAACGAAATACGCCGCGGCTATTATGGCCGCCAGTCCGACTATGAACAGAGCCGTGTCCAGCGCGTTCATACTTGCATTTTTATGATGTCATTATACGCGTCCACAACTTTATTTCGTATCTGGATGGCCAATTCAAGGGATATTTCCGCCTTTTGCGCGTCAAGGAGCAGCCCGGACATATCGTCCGTGCGGCCTGACAGCAGTTCGAGCGCCGTGTACTTGTCAGCTTTGTCGGCGGCCTCCGCGTTGTCAAACGCGGCGGACAGCGCGTCGGCGAAGCTGCCGGACGTCTCCGTCTCGCTCCTGACGTTCACGGACGCGTCCGGGAACAGGCTAGTTATACCGGACGATATGGGACTCAGCGGAGTAATACTCATCTCATTCCAACCTTTCAATATTTCTCAATCACGAACGTTTTCGTTTGCGGCGGTTTTCGCTCTCCCGTCCTTTTCGGCGTATGCGAAAAGAATTTTTGCACAGGAGTGCGTGAAGTCCTTCGACTTCGCGGGGACCCCTATATAACGATGCAAAGATTATCACATTTCGGATTTTCCGGGGATTTGTTCCTCGAAAAATGTTCTTTGCGAGCCGCGCACGGCGAGATCCATGCCTCGTTACGCGTTTGTTACGGCCCCGGCCGTGACAAACGAAATGATTCAACGCGGCGTCCACACCGCCGCGTCTGAAACTACTTCCCTATCTCAAGCGTCTTGAGGGCCATGTCCTTGAAGGTGTTGACCGCGGTTATGTTCGCCTCATACGCCCTGTACGCGGCCATCATGTCCACCATCTCCTGCACGACCTCGACGTTCGGCATTTGGACGTACCCGAACTCATCCGCGTCCGGGTGGTTGGGGTTGTAGTCGAGCTTGAACTCCGACTGATCCTCGCCTATCATCGCGACCCGCACGCCGCCGTACGAGCGCTCCGCGCGGTTGAAAAACGCCCCGAACTCGTTGTCCGGCTGTATCTCCTGAAATACGACGAATTTTCTGCGGTACGGCCCGCCCTCTGCCGTGCGCGTCGTACTGCTGTTTGCCATGTTTTCGGTTATGACATCCATGCGCAGGCGCGTCGCCGTCAGCGCGGACGCGCTGACATTCATTGAATCAAGAAACGCCACTTATTACCACACCTTTCATTTCGCTTCGAACGCAAAGCGCCCGCTATTTTCCTTCCGACACCGCCATTTTTATTCGCGCCAGCTCGCTGTTGAGCTTTGTGAGTATCGTGTTGTACAGAAGGCTGTTTTGCGCGAGTTTCACGTTCTCGGACTCAATGTCAACATTGTTGCCGTCCATGCGCATCGACGTGTCCTCGTTCGCCACGACGCGCGGCGTCACGTCCTCCGGTCTCACCACGCCCGCGCCGCTCCCTATATCGATGTGTCTGCTGTTTGTCTTGCGCCCCACGAAACCGCCCGTTCCCTCTGCGGATTGGAGCGCGTCGGCGAACAGCGACTCAAACTGCACGTCCGAAGCCTTGAAGTCCGGCGTCTCGGTGTTGGCTATGTTGTGCCGGATCACCGTGTTGCGCTCCCACGCCGCCGCGAGCCCATGCTGCAGAAGATCCACCGACTTGAACAACCTGTCCCACATACCTCAGTAATCACCGCCTTTCGGTATATTTCTACCATCTATCTCAAAAAACAACGCGTCTCCCACTTAACCGGAGACAAGTATAGCACGGCAGTCGATAAATGTCTATAACAAAATTTCGCTTGTCGTGACAAAATTCGCTTGCGGCAGGCGGGACCGCAGGTGACTGAATGACCCGATCCGAATAATTTCGGTTGTCACGGCCGGGGCCGTAACAACCGAGTAACGAGGGTTGGATCTCGCCGTGCGCGGCTCGCAAAGAGCATTTTCCGAGGAATAAATCCCCGGAAAATGCGAAATATTACAATTTTTGCATCGTCGCACGGGACGCACTCCTCCGCAAAAATTCTTTTCGCCGTAGGCGAAAAGGGCGGGAGAGCGAAAATCGCTACAAACGAAAATATTCGATCCGCGCCGTCCGTTGACTTTACGTGAAACGGAGCGTAAAATTCAGCCAGGAATAACAACGAAAGGCATGGTCACAAAAAATGAAACAACACATATTGCAGCCGATAAGTCTGGGCCCGGTCACGTCGAAAAACCGCATTGAGGTCGCGCCCGCCGCGCCGTTCCTGGCGGGACACGACACATCCGTCACTCCCGAATTTTATGAGTATACGATGGAGCTCGCGCGGTCCGGCGCCGGCATCGTCACCATAGGGGTGACAAATGTCGAGCCGGGGGGCTCGCGCACGCTGTCCGCCGGTTCTCCTATGTATATGTCCGACCTCAACGATCTCGCGGAGGGCATAAAGCGGCACGGAGCGCTCGCCAGCATTGAGCTTGTGTCGAGCCGGTATATGATGTCGCCGCCCGATAAAACCGTGGCCTCGACGTCCACGGAGGACGTCGAGGCCATAATACGCAGCTTCGCCGACGCCGCCGCGCTCTGCCGCGCGGCGGGCTTTGATATGGTGATGATACACGGCGGCCACGGCAACGTGCCGGCAATGTTTTACAACAAAAAGTTCAACAGACGGACGGACCGTTTCGGAGACCGCTTCCGGTTTGGGACGGAGCTTCTCTCGGCAATCAGAGACCGCGCCGGCGGCGGGCTCGCCGTCGAGTACCGCATAAGCGCCGAAGAGATGCTGCCGGATATGACGACGTTTGAGGAGACGCTCGAATACGCCAAGGTGATAGAGCCGTACATAGACATACTGCACGTGTCGCGCGGGCTGCTTGAGGAGGATTCGCTCCTCCCGTACATCAACGCGCCGTGTTATTTGCCCCGCGCGTTGAACCTGCCGTTCGCGCGCGAATTCAAGCGGGCGCTGAACATTCCCGTCTCCGTCGTCGGCAGCTTTGATCTCGACATCGCGGAGCGGGCGATAGAAAGCGGCGACGTCGATATGGTCGCCATGATCCGCACGGTTCTGGCCGACACGCGCTGTGTGGAAAAGGCGCGCCGAGGGATGGACGACGATATACGCCCGTGCATCAGGTGCAACACCTGCATCAGCCGCACCCACTCGCAGTTCCTGACAGTCCGGTGCGCCGTAAACGCGCGCGTCGGACTGGAGACTCGCCTGGACGCGCGGCGCGCGCCGCAGCCGCGCAAGGTCGTAATCGTCGGCGGCGGCCCGGCCGGACTGGAGGCGGCTCGCGCCTGCGCGCTGAAAGGCCACGACGCCGTGCTGTTCGAGCAGTCTGAGACTCTCGGCGGACTGCTGCGTCCGGCAAGCCGCGGCCCGCTTAAAGCCGACCTGCGCGCGTATCTCGACTGGTCTGTCCGTTCCGTCGCCGACGACAAAAACATCACCCTGCGACTGGGCGAGAGCGCCGACCGCGACGCCGTCGCCGCGGAGTGTCCCGACGCCGTCGTCGTCGCGGTCGGCGCGAAACCGATACTGCCCGCTTTCACGCTCAGCGGCACAAAATCCGTCGTCTGGGCGGGGGACGTCGAAGCGGGCGCGGAGACGGGCGACGACGTCCTGATCGCCGGCGCCGGCTTCACGGGACTGGAGCTTGCGCTGACGCTCGCGCGCCGGGGGAAGCGCGTGCGCGTGGCGGATATGCTTCCGGAGAGCGAAATCGGACGCGGCGGCTCGCCCATCAACCTCATCTGTCTGCGCGAACTGCTGGACGCGCAGGGCGTGGAAATAATCTGCGGCGCGCGCTTGGAGGATATGACGCTCCGAGGCGCGGACATCGTATACCCGGACGGGACGTCCTCGGTACTGGGCTGCGACACCCTCGTGCTGTCGCTCGGCTTCCGCGTCGACGAGGCGGCGGCGCACGCCTACGACGGCATGTGCGCCTTTGTCCGCGCGGTGGGCGACGCGGCCGGCGGCGGAACGGTGAGAAACGCCGTGCGCACCGCGTTTGATTCCGTCATGTGCGTCGAGTAGCGGACAATTTCGCGTAATTCCAGGCGTCGCGGCACATATCGTCAACCGACAGCTCGGCCCTCCACCCGAACAGCCTGCGCGCCTTTTCGACGTCCGCGTACATCGCCGCCACGTCTCCGGCCCTGCGGCCCGCGGCGACATACGGTATCTTGACGCCGTTTACGCGCTCAAACGCCGATATCAGCTCAAGAACGCTGTATCCCGAGCCGCGTCCGAGATTGACCGCCTCGACGCCGGCGCGCTCCGCGCAGTAGCGCAGCGCGGCGACGTGTCCGCGGGCGAGATCCGCAACGTGTATGTAGTCGCGTACGCACGTGCCGTCTCGCGTGTCGTAATCATTTCCGTATACGCTCAGATACTCGGCGCGTCCCAAGGCGACCCGCGTTATGTGCGGCATGAGATTATTCGGTACGCCGTTCGGCGCCTCTCCGATAATCCCGCTTCGATGCGAGCCGACAGGATTAAAATACCGCAGCAGCACGGCGGACAGCGACCTGTCCGCCGCGGCCGCGTCCTCTATGAGCTTTTCGATCACAAGTTTAGTCGTGCCGTACGGATTCGCGCACGGCCACGCCGCCATCGCCTCCGTCAGCGGGAGCGTTTTCGGATCGCCGTAGACAGTAGCGGACGAACTGAATATGAGGCGGCTGACTCCGCGCGCCCTCATGACGTCGAGCAGATTGAGCGTGCTGACGATATTGTTTCTGTAGTACTCCGTCGGCTTTATGACGGATTCTCCCGCCGCCTTGAAGCCCGCGCAATGAACCACGCCGTCTATAGATTTGTCGGCGAATATTTTTTCGAGCGCGGCAAAATCGGTCATGTCCGCCTCCCGGCACTCGACGTTTTTTCCGGCGGCGAGTCCGATGTCGGTGGGTACGCCGCGCGAGCTGTTCGAAAAATTGTCCGCGATGATCACGTCGTACCCGGACGACAGCAACTCCGCCGCAACGTGCGAGCCGACGTATCCGGCGCCTCCCGTGACTAAAACAGTCAAAAAATATCGCTCCCTTTCGCTGTATGGTTTGCCGCGCAACCGCAGTCATTATAATAATTTCGCCCGAAAAAGTAAATAATAGCTGCGGGTGATTTATTGTGGAGCAAAAACGGAGCGCCGGACGTACGGTGCGGTTCAAAAAACCGCCGTCTGTAATTTCCGGGGCGTGCGTAGTCGGCAAAAAAGAGGGCGAGGGTCCGCTTGCCGAAACCTTTGATATTATCGAAAACGACTCTTTTTTCGGAGAGAGGACGTGGGAAAGGGCGGAGAGCGCCATGCAGAGACGCGCTCTCAACGCCGCGCTTGAAAAGGCGGGTCTGCGCGGCGGCGATATCGACTTCGTGTTTGCCGGCGATCTGTTGAATCAGTGCATCGCTTCATCTTTCGGATTGCGCGGGTCGGAAATACCCTTTTTCGGAGTGTACGGCGCGTGCGCGACTTCCGCGGAATGTCTGGCGCTCGCGGCGATGTCAATTGACGGCGGGTACGCCGGACGAGCGGCCGCCGTCACGTCGTCCCACTTCTGCACCGCCGAAAGACAGTTCAGGTTCCCGCTCGAATACGGCGGATTGAGGACGCCAACCGCGCAGTGGACGGCGACCGGCGCAGGCGCGATGATTCTTTCCTCCGACGGCGGAGGGCCGTATATCACGCATATGACGTGCGGCAAAATCGTGGATATGGGCGTCGCCGACGCGAACAATATGGGTGCGGCCATGGCGCCGGCCGCATACGACACGCTTTGCGCGTACTTTGACGACACGGGCTCCGGACCGAACAACTGCGACCTCATCGTGACGGGCGACCTCGGCTTCGTCGGTTCGGCGATATTGGAAGATCTCTTCAGGCGGGACGGTATGGATATAAAAATACGCCACCGCGACTGCGGTCTGCTGATATTCTCCCGCGAGGATCAGGACGTCGGGGCGGGCGGTTCCGGATGCGGATGCGGCGCGTCGGTACTGGCGGGGTATCTGCTCGACGGACTGCGCAAGGGCAAGTGGAGCAGCATCCTCTACGCCGCGACAGGCGCTCTTCTGTCAACCGTATCGACGCAGCAGCGCGAGAGCATACCGGGCATATGCCACGCTCTGCGCATTTCGTCATATATTTAGACCGGGAAAAATATGCCTGCGGAGACCGGGGCGCCGCCAAGGCCGCCGCAAACGGGAAGCGAGGTCGTAACGACATGGAAATATGCGCCGAATATCTCAGGGTGTTTCTTACAGGCGGGCTGCTGTGCCTTATCGGGCAGATATTGATTGAAAAAACGGGGCTCACTCCGGCGAGGATATTGTCGTCATACGTTGTGGCGGGCGTAATCCTCGGCGCCGCGGGAGTGTACAAGCCGCTTGTCGAGTGGGGCGGCGCGGGCGCGACTATCCCGCTTACGGGCTTCGGATACGCCCTCTCCGAGGGTATGCGAAAAGCGGTGGATCAGCGCGGCGCCGTCGGGATTTTCACAGGCGGACTCACCGCGGCGGCAGCCGGAGTATCTGCGGCGGTGATTTTCGGTTTCATATTCTCTCTCATCTCGAAGCCTGACGGAAAGTGAACGCGGCGGCGCGCACCATCTCCTCAAAGCCAACCTCCGGCGCGTAGCCCGCGTCGCGGCGGAGCGGCTCAATGTCAAACCACTCGCGCTCAAACCGCAGTCCGTCGTCCGGGCGGGCGCCGAAAACTATCCGGCCGTCTCCGCCCAATATGCGGCTTGTCTCCTCCAGATACCGACGCAGCGTTCTCGGCGCGCCGGAGCCGATGTAATACTCCCGCCGGGCGGCGTCGATTTTGCCCGCGAGGCACATCCCGCGCGCCAAATCCTCCGCCGCCACAATGTCATAGTACGCGGTTCCGGGCCCAAACTCCACGGACGCTCCGCCGCGCAGCTTATCTATGACGGACGCCAGCATCTGCTCGCGTTTGACATAGCGCCCGAACGGATGGCAGACCGTACACCACGTAAAGGCGACGCCCAGCTTGCGCGCGAGCTTGTCCGCCGCCGCGTGCGCGTACTCCTTACTCAAGATGTAAAAATCCGAGCCTCCGAACGAGTCCGACGCCCGCACCTGCGGCGACAGCTTTTCGTACACCGTTCCGAGCGCCGTAAATTTTCCGCAGCCGGACTCCGCCGCGCGCTCCAGCGCGCGCAGCGCCAATTCCGCGTTCCGCGCTTGGAGCGCGGCGTCGGCGCGTCCCTGCCCGGACGCGCTCTCCCACGCCAGATGATAAAACGCATCGGCGCGCGGCAGCACCTCAAGCCCGTACGCGACGCGGACGCCGCCCGGCAGACGCGAAAGCCCCGCGCTCCCCTCACGGCACAGCGCCGTCACCTCAACGCCGCGCGAAACCAGCTCGCGCACAAGATGCGCGCCGACAAATCCCGTCGCCCCCGTAACTATCGCACTCCGCACTGCCGCGCACACCCCCTCAATATCGCCGTCTGAATCATTTTGTTTGTCACGGCCCCGACCGTAACAAACGAGTAACGAGGCTCGGTTCTCGCCGTGCGCGGCCCGTAAAGAACATTTTCCGAGGAATAAATCCCCGGAACATGTGGAATGTTACAATTTTTGCTCCGTCGCACGGGACGCACTCCTCCTCAAAAATTATTTTCGCCCGCGGCGAAAAGGACGAAGGGGCGAAAACCACCGCATACGAAAATATTCCGTCTGCAAACTCATAGACAAATGGTCCGCGCTCGAACCGTAAACCGGCCCCTACTCAACACCCCAAAACAGCGGTTCGTCCACGCCGGATACCGTCAGAACGCCGTACAAATCGGCAATACAGCTGCGCCGGGCGGTCCGCAGAGCGCGCGAGGTGATATACACGTCCGCGTTTTCAAACAGTTGCGTCTCGTCGTCGATTCCGCCAAGCTGTATGACGATATTGTCGTCTTTGCCCTGAAGAACGCCGCGCACAAGATCGCCAAGCCGCGCAAGATTTTCCTCCGCGTTTGCGTCATGCGGGATATACAGCAAAAGCCGTTTACTGAAATCCGCCCCGAATTTCACGCAATACCCGCGCACCACCTTTTCCCAAATAGGGTGCGGTTCCGAAAAATCCGTAAAGAATAAAAATTCGCGCGTATCCGCTCTCTCTCTCTCTCTCTCTCTCTCTCTCTCTCTCTCTCTCTCTCTCTACATGAACAAATTGTGAACAAGCGAACTTATCTATAAACTTGTCCGCGGGCAAAGAAAAGTCGTCCCTGCGCGCCGACATCGTTTCGTCGTCCCAATCCCACCACGCGATACGCCGGAGACTCGCGATTTGTTCCTCCGTGAAGCGGTATCTTATCACCCTCGCCGGATTTCCCCCGACAATGGCGTATGGCGGAACATCTCTGACTACGTGCGAATTTGCGGCGACGACGGCGCCGTCGCGTACGGTCACACCGCCCATAATAGTCGCTCCGTGTCCTATCCAGACATCATTTTGAATTAATATCTGACCTTTTTTCGGCATTGACGACACAAAGCCTTCCGTGGAAAACAGAGCCGACGATCCGGTAGCCACGGCGTCGTACGCGTGGTTGAGATTGACCATAAATGTTATGTCCTCGGCGATTGAGCAAAAGGCGCCGATCTGGATATTGTGTATTCCCGCCGCAATATCAAAATTCAACCCGGACTGAATTTGCGCGCCGACAATATAGCTTCCGCGCCCTATGGTGAAAAGCGGAAACGGATCGACGCCCTCCCGCACCGCAACGCTCATGGCGCGCGCCTCGCGTATTGAATTGACCGGCGCCGAAATATTGTTGATGATCACTATGACACCCCCCGTCTCTACCGTACTTTTATATCGCCATAAACAGCGGGGTCGGAAATCTCGGCGGCGTGTCGGGAGTCATCGCCAAACGGAGAAACAGGACATATGAGGAATCAAATTCGCGTATCAGGCCCGGAATATCCACAATATCAGCCAGCTTATGGTAAGAATCCACATGGAGCTTGGGGCGGTATTTTTGGATGTGCGCCTTTGCGCCGCGCAGCGTTTCTTTATCCATTCCCTCGCAGTCAATCTTGAGAAAAGTTATCGGCCCGTCAATGTCGTCGTCCAACCGCACAACCTTAACGGTGTCAACTACATTGCCGTACCCGTCTGCGGACAGTTTATTCCCGTGAAACGCCTGATCTACGCCAACTTCCACCATCTCAGCGTTTATCTCGCCCGTACCCTTATGTCTTATATCAACATTTGGCAGCGACGCGAGATTTTGCCTTATCAGCTCAATTGATTTTCGCGATATATCATATGTATAAACACGCTTGTAACCGCTATTTACAGCGGTTACAAATTGCATGACTGTGTCTCCTATATAGGAGCCGCAGTCAACGAAAATTTCGTCGTCATAGAACGGGAATGTATTCGTGTCAACGACATCGCAGTAGTAGAGCGCGATATTACGCCAGTCCGCGTAATCCCAGGTCAGCCAAAATTTTATCAGGGCGTTGAGCGAGCGGCGCGACAGGGAATCCGCCAAGTTATCATACAGCCACGTGAGCTTGCTCAAATTGCTTTTCAGCGTATTGACACGATTTGTAATCAGTGAATTATTCGCGCCTCCGACACCGTCAAGCCAGTTGTTCTCAAAGTACCACCCGCGCGAATCCTCCGTAATAAGTTTGTAGTATTCCGGCTGTTTTATCTGCACTCCGCGCAGCTTTTCATATACTCCGGCGGATATGTCGGAGGCTGAATTACTTTTGAGAAAATTGATGTATGCTGAAAATTCGCGATCACAGCCGTATTTGCCGCTTTTGTACGAATCGCTGATAATCGCGGAGTTTGCGGCGGCGGAGGCCTGCGCGTCAAAGAACCGCGTGAAGTACGTTTGCAGCTGCAAAATAACACTCTTGTCTCCCGTCCGCGCGCGTTCCGTAAGCTCAATCATAATATTCTCACCGGGGACTCCCAGCGCGGACAGCGCGGCGCGCACGTCCTCCCAATTCTCTTCCGAGAGCGCAACTCCGTCGTCAAAGGCCGCGAGCATATCATTTACCGTCAACAGCAATCCAAGTTTCTGTCTGTTAAACTCATTCATTCTTTGCGATTCCCTTTCCCTTTCATTCCGCAGCTGAGCAGCGGCAACGTCTTATCCCTTTCGCTCATCACATACGGCGGCGGCAGCGGCCACACTATCCCAAACGCCGGATCGTCCCAGCGGTACCCTATTTCCGCGTCGGGCGTGTGGAACTGCGTCACAAGATACAGGACGCCGGCGCCGCCGGTCAGCGTGAGATACCCGTGGGCGCATCCCTTGGGGACGTACAGCATGACGCCGTTTTCCGCGCTGAGCTTCTCCCCCACCCACTGCGTATATGTCGGAGAATCCTCACGCGTATCGACGCACACGTCGAATATCGCGCCGCTCATACAGCCGACAAGCTTGTCCTCAGCCGCCTCGCCTATCTGCGCGTGCAAACCGCGCAGCGTCCCGCGGACGCGGTTGTCGGACATGTTCACCTGCGCGATATCCGCGCAAAGCCCCGCCGCCTCCAACTCGCGCTTGCAGAACACGCGCGCGAATGAACCGCGTTCGTCTGTACGCGGCTCGCGGCGGACTATGTACGCCCCGGGGATTTTTGTCGACTGTATAAGCAT
>JAITKI010000070.1 GCA_031278515.1 Oscillospiraceae bacterium
ACGGTATCCGTGCCGTACACGCCGAAAGAGGAAATCCCCGCCGAGGACTACGACCTCTTGACGGTGTACTACTTGGACGACGACGGGAATATACAAGAGATGGCAGGCGCCGTCTATGACGCGGAGACAGGGAAGATCACATTCACAACGACGCACTTCTCGAAATTCTTCATCGCGGAATGGATAAACCCGTTCGGAGACATCGCGAAAGGCGAGTGGTACTACAAAGCGATACGATACGCGTACACGAACGGCCTTGTGAACGGCACGGGAGAAGGGGAATTCTCCCCGCAAGCGAGCCTGACACGGGCGATGCTCATCACGATACTCGCCCGCGAATCCGGGATTGACACAGCGGGCGGCGCGACGTGGTACATCAAAGCCATCGAATGGGGCATGTCGAACGGCATAACGGACGGCACGAACCCGGACGGGGCGATAACGCGCGAGCAGTTCGCGGCGATGCTGTACAGGTACGCCGGGGAACCCGACGCGAGCGGCAGTCTCGGGGTGTACACGGACGCCGCGCAAATCTCCGACTGGGCGACGGACGCCGCAACATGGGCGGTATCGCGTGGCCTCATCACCGGACGCACCGCGACGACGCTCGCGCCGCAGGGAACCGCCACGCGCGCGGAAGCGGCGACGATGTTGAAAAGGTACATGGAGAACGCGGGATAACGAGCAATAACGCGCAAGACAAACGTAGGGGCGGGTTTTCATACCCGCCCCTACGCGCGCGCCATACTTTTGACACTCGAATCACAAATGTGCTATAATGCCTTGGAAACCGTTCCAACGACTCGTTCATGAGACGTGAAACGCCGCCCCGTGAGCGGAAAAAAGTTTTTGAGGTGATTGCGGAGATGTCCGATGTGACAAGACAAATCGTCGCGCCCGGTGTGACGCTGACGTGCGCCAATACCGATAAATTTAAGACGGGCTGCATGTCGGTCAACCTGATAACGGGACTCGACCGCAAGACGGCGGCGATGTCGGCGCTCCTGCCGCGTGCGCTCAGACGCGGAGGCGCGCGCCACCCCGATATGCGCGCCGTCGCCGACGCGCTCGACGAGCTCTACGGCGCGCGGATTGAGCCTATTGTCAGAAAAAAAGGAGAGATGCACTGCGTCGGCTTCTTTGCCGACTTCATAGACGACGACTTCCTGCCCAGGGGAGAAAACGTGCTGGAAAAGACGGCGTCGCTGCTCGGAGAACTGCTGCTGATGCCGTGTACGCGCGGCGGGCTGCTGCTGCACGACTACGTCGAGGGAGAGCGCGTCAACCTGATAAACGATATACGCGCCGGAATAAACGATAAGCGCGTGTACGCTCTCGACAGACTGCTGGAAAACATGTGTTCGGACGAGGCGTTCGGTACGAACAGACTCGGCGGAGAGGCTGCGGCGCGCGCCGTAACGGCAAAGGCTCTGACGCGCCACTATCAACGACTCATATCCGAATCGAGGATCGAGATATTCTACTGCGGCGCCGCGGAACAGGAGCGCGTCGCGTCCGCGCTGACAGACGCGCTGTCGTCTCTGCCGGGGCGCGGCGGCGGCGAGACGGGTTCCGACGTCAAACTCTCCCCGCCGTCCTCAGGCCCGCGCCGCTTCACCGAGGCGCTCGACGTGCAGCAAGGCAAGCTGGCGGTGGGTTTCCGGCTCGGCGAGTGCATGAAAGCGCCCAACTACCCGGCGCTGATGGTTTTTAACGCCGTGTTCGGCGGCTCGGTCACATCCAAACTCTTCCTCAACGTGCGTGAACGTCTGTCGCTGTGCTACTACGCCGCCTCATCTGTCGAGAAGCACAAGGGCATTATGACCGTCTCATCCGGAGTCGATTTCAGCAAATTCGACGACGCGCTGGGAGAGATATACGCCCAGCTGGACGCCGTCGCGGCGGGCGACATCAGCGACTGGGAACTCATATCCGCAAAACGCGCGGTGATAACATCCGTAAAGTCCGCGATGGACAGACCTGCCGGCCTTGAGGATCTCTATTTCGACCACGCCGTAGCGTCCATAAAATTCGCGCCGGACGAGCTTGCCGCGCTTGCGGACTCGGTGACACGGGAAGAAGTGGCGTCGATAGCGTCCGGCGTGCGCGCGGATACGGAGTATTTTCTGACGGGGGAGAGCGCATGAAACTTAAAAGCTATGAGACGATACGGGAACAGGCGTACAGCGACAGACTGCCGAACGGTCTGCCGGTATTTGTCGTTCCAAAGCGCGGATACAACAAGAGTTACGCGTTTTTCGCAACAGACTACGGGAGCGTTGACAGGCGATTTAAGTACGGCGGCAAATGGCTCGACACCCCGGAGGGCGTGGCGCACTTTCTCGAACACAAGATGTTCGACACCAAGGACGGCAACGCGCTCACGTCGCTGTCTGCAAACGGCGCGTCGCCAAACGCGTTCACGTCGTCCGATATAACGGCCTACCACTTTGAAAGCACGGAAAAATTCGAGGAAAATCTCGAAATACTTCTCGGCTTTGTGTCGGTACCGTGGTTCACGCCGGAGAGCGTGCGGAAGGAACAGGGCATAATCGCCCAGGAAATACGCATGACCGAGGACAGCCCCGATCACGCCGTCTACTACGGGCTTATGAGAGCGCTGTTCCGCCACAACCCGATACGCGACTCCATAGCGGGTACTGTGGAAAGCATAGCCGAAATAACCGCCGACACGCTCTATAGCTGCCACAAGGTGTTCTACAATCCGTCGAACATGGCGCTGTGCGTCGCGGGCGACGTCGATCCTGAGCGCATTGTCGCCATAGCCGCCGGAGTGCTTCCCGGAGAGCCGGGCGAGCGCCCCGGACGCGATTACGGCCCGGACGAGACAAAGGCGCCGGCTTCCCGCGAGACGGCGGCGGTGATGGAGGTCAGTCAGCCGATATTTCTGATAGGCGCGCAGGCGGACGGCGACCGGTCGGGACGCGGCCTCCTGCGGCTCGAGTTGACCGGCTCGCTCGCGCTGGCGCTGCTTGCCGGACGGTCGTCGCCGCTCTACATGCGGCTGTACGAGGCGGGACTCATCGACAGCGACTTCTCCGCCGCCTTTGAATCATCCTCAGGCGTTGCGTACTCGGTGGCGGGCGGCAGCAGCCGCGACCCCTCGGCGGTGCTTGAGGAATTCAAGAAGGCCGCAGCCGAGCTGGGCGCGAGCGGCCCGGATCCGGAGTTGTTCGCGCGCGTAAAAAAGGCGCTTACCGGCAGCCTGCTGCGCGCGTTGAATTCATTTGACAGGATATGTTATAATTGTGCGCGTGGGTATTTCAGGGGCTTCGACGCCTTCGAGTCGTCCGATATCCTGGAGTCGATCACTGCGGACGACGTGAGCGGCTTCGCGCGCGCCAACCTGTCTCCCGACGACATGGCTATCTCGACGATCACTCCGAAAAAGGAGGCGGCAAATTGAGCGGCGCCGAAATATCGTTTCCCATATTCGGGGAGGGCGCGTCGTTTAACCCTCCGAATTCGCTTGATGTCTTCGGATTGCGGCTGTATCTGTACGGGCTGATCATAGCGGCGGGTATGGCGGTCGCCGTACTCTATGCCGTGCGCAGAAGTAAACAGTTCGGACTCACACAGGACAATATACTCGATATCCTCATCTTCGGTGTGCCGGCGGGCATAGTTGGGGCGCGTCTGTACTACGCGGCGTTCAATCCGGGCGACTACTTCGGCGCGGGCAAATGGCTGAATATACTCAAGCTGCGCGAGGGCGGACTTGCGATCTACGGCGGCATTATATTCGCGGCGGCGACCGTGGTGATATACGCCAGAGTCAAAAAAATCCCGCTCGGCGCGCTGCTGGACGTGATCGGGCTCGGATTTCCGATAGGCCAGTCCATAGGCCGGTGGGGCAACTTTTTTAACCGCGAGGCGTACGGCTCCGTGACGCGGCTGCCGTGGCGCATGGGGCTGACGGCGCCGGGAAGCGAGACCGTCTACGTACACCCGACGTTTTTGTACGAATCTCTCTGGAACGCGCTCGGGTTTATCCTGTTGCACAATTTTTCAAAAAAAAGACGGTATGACGGGCAGGTGTTCCTGCTGTATCTGGTGTGGTACGGGTTGGGACGCTTTACGATAGAGGGTCTGCGCGCCGACAGTCTCTACATACCCGGTTCCGACATTCGCGCCTCACAGCTCCTGTCCGCGCTGCTGTTCGTCGCGGCGCTGGCGGCGCTCGTGTACGGGCGCGTACGCGGACGGAGTCTTGCCGAGCTGACCGCGTCGATTGCGGACGGCGCGCCGGAGGATGAACCTGACGTGGAGTTTGACGAACTCGGCGGCGTGTCGGAAGACGAACCCGGCGGCGCGCAAATCGCGGCGGAAGAACAGGACGCGGAGGATATGCCGGGCGGGGACGGCGCCGGCGGAACGCCGGGAGACGACATCGAGCGGGATGATGGCGGAGGAGTGCCGGGGGACGACGTCGAGCGGGCGGATCCGGATATCAGCGCCGGCGCGGAGTGACGGGGTATACGGCGTACAAATTTATTTAGGGAGGAAAACTACAATGTCAAATTTCAACGAACTCAAAGAGAAGGCGAAGGCGACTGTCGGCGCGATAGCGGACGTATCGGTGGAGCTATACAAGACGGCGGGGGAGAAAGCGAAGCTGCTGGCAAAGATCACAAAGCTGTCCGCGGAGATAGCGCGCGAGAAAAGCGCCGTGAGGCGTCTCTACGGCGAGATCGGTTCTCTGTATTACGAACTGCACAAATCCGACCCGGAGGCCCGGCTCGCAAGTCAGGTGACGGACATCACCGACGCGTTCGCGCGAATAGCCGATAGACAGACGGAGATCGACATACTCAAATCGGCGGGCGATATCTCTCAGGCCGAATATGAGGAAGCCGAGCGGGATTCGGACAGCGGCGACGGCGACGCTTCCGGGTCCGCGCGGGACGGCGAATAATCCGCCCCGGGAACTTAAGTTCGTATGCTGTTCAGCAGAGACATCGCGCCCCGCTGCGCCTATTGCCGTCACGGCGCCGCCCTGAACGCGGCGGAGGTTGCTTGCGTCAAGCGGGGCGTTGTGAGTTCCGGCGCGAGTTGCGCGAGCTTCCTGTATGATCCGACAAAACGCGTTCCGGAACGCCCCGCCCCGGAGCGCGTCTCGGCTTTCAGGGAGAACGATTTTGCGCTGTAAGCCGGGCTTTGCCGAAGCGGGAAGCGTAAGTTTAAAAGAAGCAAAAATTTTAATTTAGGCGCGTTTTGCCCGCTCGCCCGACCGGCATACGGACGGACAGAGCAGACGGACCGGACGGCCGGGCAAAGCGCGCGCAAAATGGCCTCGCTTTTTCGCGGTCGTTTTGTATCTGAAACAAAATGAAAGGCATGATCACAGACATGAAAGATTTTAAGGACAAGATAGTATTCATCACCGGCGGAGCGTCGGGCGCGGGACTGGGGCAGGCGCAGATTTTCTCCGAGGCGGGCGCGAGAGTAATCATCGCGGACCGCCGGCAGGATCACCTCGACGAGGCCGTCGGGTATTTCAAGGGTAAGAACTCGCCCGTGTACGCCATAAGGCTCGACGTAACCGACCGCGAGGGTTACGCGGCGGCGGCCGACGAGATTGAGCGCGTATACGGCGGCGCGCCCGACGTGCTCATACTCACGGCCGGCGTCAACGTGTTCGGGCCGGCGGAGGCGTCCACCTACGACGACTACGACTGGGTCGTCGGCGTTTGCTTCGGCGGCGTCGTCAACGGGCTCGTTACGTTCGTCCCGCGCATGATCAAGAAGGGAACGGGCGGATACATCGCCGCCACGGTGTCCTGGGGCGCTTTCGGCGCCGGTTCCATGACCGCGCCGTACGCGGCCGCGAAGGCGGCGGTACTCAATCTAATGGAGAGCTACTATCTCGCGCTCAAACCGTACGGCATAGCCGTATCGGCGCTGTGTCCGGCGAACGTGCGCTCCCGCATATACGAGGCGGCGCTCAACAGGCCGGAAAATCTTCGCAACACCGGCTACAACGTATCGGAAGTCACACAGAATTTCCTCGCCGGCGTACACAAGAGCGGCATGGCTCCCCGCGTACTCGCCGAGAAGCTGAAGAAGGGCATGGAGGATGAGGTGTTCCTCATCATACCGTACAACAACGGACCGCGCATGGTGGAGATGGAACTCGAGCGCTTCAAGCATTACGCGTCCCCGGAGGGGATGAAATACCTGGAGGAAAAGCAGAAACAGCCGCCCACGCGGGAGGAAATCGGGATGATGTCCGAGCGGGAGGGGTACGATGTGTCCGCGTCGCGCGGTATGTCGGCCGGCGATGACGCCCCGCTGTCGTTCGAGGCGAGCGGTTTCGCTAAGGCGAGGGCCGACGCCGATTGGGTGGATCCGAGCAAGCGCGTGAAGTAAATGAGTGAGCTGGAAGACAGGCTCGGACACGTATTCCGCGACAAGACGCTGATAAAAGAGGCGCTGACGCACAGTTCGTATTCAAACGAGAACAATAAGGGCAGGGTAACATGCAACGAGCGCCTTGAGTTTTTGGGCGATTCGCTGCTGGGCGCCACGGTATCGGAACACCTGTACAGAAACAATCCCGGTATGGAGGAGGGCGTGATGACGCGCCGGCGTTCCGCCCTCGTCTGCGAGAAAAGTCTCGTCTCCGTGGCCGAGCGTCTCAACATCGGACAATACCTGATACTGGGACGCGGAGAAGAATTGAGCGGCGGCAGGACGCGCCCGTCCATACTGGCCGACGCCGTCGAGGCGCTGCTGGCCGCCATGTATCTCGACGGCGGCTGGGCGCCTGTAATATCGTTTGTCGGGCGCTATATACTGTCGCGGCGGGATGGCGACGCCGCCGATCACAAGACGGCGCTGCAGGAACTTGTACAGCGCAAGAGCGGACAATCTCTTACGTACCATCTGGTAGATGAAACCGGACCCGACCACGAAAAGACGTTCGTCGTTGAGGTGTGCCTGAACGGGGAGCGCGTCGGCCTCGGAGAGGGCCGCAGCAAGAAAGAAGCGGAGCAGATGTCCGCGGGCGCCGCGCTGGAGAAAATGAGTTGATCCGGCGGCGGTTCGGCCGAAAACGAAACATTCGGAAAGGGATGCGCGTTGAGCTTTACGATACCGGACGACGCGTCGGCTGTGATCGACGCGCTGGAGAAGGACGGGTTTGAAGCGTACCTCGTCGGAGGTTGCGTGAGGGATATGCTGCTGGGAGCGCGGCCGGCGGACTGGGACGTGTGTACGGCGGCGACGCCGGACCAGGTAAAGCTCGCGCTTGACGGATACAGGGTCATCGAGACGGGCGTAAAGCACGGTACGGTGACTGTTATCTCCGGTGGCGAACACATTGAGGTGACGACATTCCGGACGGACGGAACATATTCCGACAACCGCCGCCCGGACAGCGTGACGTTTGTGCGCGATCTCAACACGGATCTCGCCCGGAGAGATTTTACCGTAAACGCCATCGCGTACCGCCCGCCCGGGGAGATCATCGACCTCTTCGGCGGACGGCGCGATTTGTCGAGTGGGATTATCAGGTGCGTGGGAGTGCCGGAGACGCGATTCCGTGAGGACGCCCTGCGCGTAATGCGCGCGCTGCGCTTCGCGTCCGCGATGGGTTTCACCGTAGACGACGCCACGCTGCGCGCCGCGCTTAGCTGCCGCGAACTGTTGAAAACAGTCGCGGCGGAGCGTGTATCCGAGGAGCTTGGAAAGCTGCTCACGGGCAAGGGTGCCGCCGAGGCGCTGGCAGCGGGCGTCCGCGTCGTCGAGACAGTCATACCCGAGCTCTCGGAGACAGTCGGCTTTGAGCAGCACAACCCATATCACGACAAGGACGTGTGGGAGCACACGCTTGCCGCTGTTGCGGGCGCCCCGCGCGACCTTGTCGTGAGGCTTGCCTTGCTGTTGCACGATATCGCGAAGCCGCGCTGCTACACGAGCCTGAACGGCGTCGGCCATTTTTACGGCCATCCGGCGGCGGGCGCGGAGACGGCCCGCAAAATACTCAAACGCCTTAAATTCAGTTCCGAGACGGTAAAGACCGTCTCGGAACTCATATACCACCACGATAACCGCGTAAGAGCCGACGAGAAGAATATCAAACGCTGGCTGGGCCGTCTGGGCGAGCGTATGCTGCGGCTTCTTGTCGCCGTGCAGCGCGCGGACACGCTCGGACACTCGCCGTATATGCGGGACGGGCGGTTGGCGGAGCTTGACGCCGTCTCCGCTATGCTGGACGAGATGGTCGCGCGCCGCCCGTGCGTCACGCTGCGCGACCTGGCGGTGAACGGCGACGATCTAATCTCTGCGGGCGTGGAGCGCGGCCCCGCGATCGGGGCGGCGCTGCGGTCGTTGCTGGAACTGGTTATTGATGGCGAACTCCCGAACGAAAAATCGGCGCTGCTGTCCAAAGTAGATGAAGCACACCGGCGTCGCGCGTCCGTAGAATAATTACGTTTGTGATGGCGAAGACATCACAAACGAAATTATTCCCGTAAGACGCTAATTGACAAATTCTGCTTGTGCTGATAATATAACTGCGGTGTCGAGGGCGCGTCAGACGTGTCGCGCCTTTTGCGCCTGAAAGCAATAAAAAGGGTGAGTGGGAAATGAATGTTCTTGTTATCAACGCGGGCAGCTCGTCGCTCAAGTATCAGCTGTTTGATATGGACACGGAGACTGTCGTCGCCAAGGGACTTTGCGAGCGCATAGGGATAGGCGGACATCTCAAGCATACGCCCGTGGCGGGCGGTAAGCCGGAGTTCGACGAAGACGTCGAAATGCCTACGCACGCGGAGGCTATCAGTAATGTCATAGAGAAACTGACGAGCGAGCGGTACGGCGTCATAAGCAGTCTTGACGAGATAGGCGCGGTGGGACACAGGGTGTTGCACGGCGGTAAGAAATTCTCCGAGAGCGTGCTGATAGACGACAATGTCATAGACGTGATAGAAGAGTGCGTGCCGCTCGGGCCGCTGCACAATCCGGCGAACCTCATGGGCATACGCGCGTGCCGCCTGGCGATCCCGTCCGCGCCGCAGGTGGCCGTGTTCGACACGGCGTTTCACCAGACAATGCCGGAGTACGCGTATATATATCCGGTACCGTACAGGTATTACGAGGAGTACGACCTGCGCCGCTACGGATTCCACGGCACCTCGCACCGCTACGTGTCGGCGCGCGCCGTCGAGCTTTTGGACATGCCCCTCGAGGATACTCGCGTCATAACGTGTCATCTCGGCAACGGCTCGTCGATAGCCGCGGTGAAGGGCGGCAAATGCGTGGATACGACGATGGGACTCACCCCGCTTGAGGGTCTGCCGATGGGTACGAGGAGCGGGAGCATCGACCCGGCCGTAATAAAATATCTGTCGGATAGGGCGGGCATCTCGCTTGGAGAGGTCATAACAATACTGAACAAGGAATCCGGGGTGCTCGGCGTATCCGGCGTGTCCTCCGACTTTCGCGATATTGAGGCCGCCGCCGCGGACGGCAGCGCGCGCGCGCGGTTGGCGCTCGACATCTTTCACTATCAGACGCTCAAATATATAGGCTCGTATATCGGTGTGCTCGGCGGCGCGGACGCCATCGTGTTCACGGCGGGGTTGGGAGAGAATTCCCCGGCGACGCGCGCCGCGATAATAGACAGGTTGGGCGGGATAGGCATAGCGATCGATAAGGAAAAGAACAACACCAGGGGCAAGCTCGCCGAGATAACCGGCGAGGGTTCTCTCTCGCGTATTTTTGTCATACCGACAAACGAGGAACTTGTCATAGCGCGCGATACGATACAAAAGACGAAATAACAGGGAGCGGCGAAAAGGACGAAGGGACGAAAACCGTCGCAAACGAAAATATTCTTTTGAAAATTGCTTGCATGATTATGTACCTTTAGTGTATAATGGCCGGGACGTTTTGGAACGGCCTGCCTATCCGGGCGGAGGGCTTCGAGCGGCGGAAGTCCCGGACGGCTTTGTTGTGGGCAGGCAGGCTTTTTCCGCGTATTGATACGGCGATGAGAGGGGGTTTTGACGGAGGTATGTCTCTTGAGGCCATAAAAAGCATAAGCGAAGCGGAGGAACGGGAAAAAAAGGCGAAGCAGGAGGCGCAGCAGCGAGCGGGCAAGGCGATCGACGAAGCTCACAGAGCGGGTAACGACGCGGTGCAAGCGACAGTCGAACGCGCCGAGTCGGAGGTGGCGGCACTCAAGCGCGCGGCGGACGCGAAAGCCGCCGAGGGCGCGAAGGAGCTCTCATCTACGACCGCGAACAAGCGGGCGTCGATAAAGGCGCGCGCCGAGAGCAGACTCGACGCGGCGGCGGGCATTATCATCGAAAGGATCGTGGGCGGCTGATGGCGATAGTCAAAATGAAGAAACTGAGACTCATCGCTCTGCGGTCGCAGCGCGATGAGCTCATACGCGATCTGACTGTGCTCGGCTGCGTCGAGGTATCGGAGCCGGACGAGTTGCTGGAGGACGAGGCGGTATCCGCGGTTGCGGCGCGAGAGACGTCGGATGCGGAGGTACGGCGTTCGCAGGCCGCGGCGTTGCGGCGTGCGCTCGACGTTATCGACAGATACGCGCCCGTAAAGAGTCCGATGTTCGCGCTATTGAGCGATATCAGCGCGGAGGAGTTCTTCGAAGGGAAAGACGAGGACAGGCTGTTTGAGCTGGCGGCCGAAACGGAGGAGAGCGACGGCAGACTGCGCAGGCTCGACGCGGAGGAGACGCGGTGGAGTTCGTACATAGAATCACTGCTGCCCTGGGAGAGCTATCGGCTGCCACTGTCTTTCGGCGGAACGAAATACGCCGGAGTGTCTCCGGGCGCCGTTCCCGCGTTTGAGGATCCCGACGCGCTAGGACGCGAATTGGCGGAGGCCGCGCCGCTCTCCGAGCTGTTTCATGTGTCGTCCGGCAGAGAACAGCACTGCCTGTGCGTCGTGTACGCGCGCGAGAGCGAGCAGGAGGTGTCCGACGTCTTGCGCGCGCACGGGTTCGCGGTCTCCGCGCTTCGAAATATCGACGCCGAGGCGTCCGGTGAGATAGCGCGCGCGCGCGAGAGTCTCGCCGCGCTGAACGCGGAGCGGGAGGAGCTCAAAGCGCGCATAGCGGCCTCGGCGGAGAACAGACAGGCGCTGCGGTATCTTCTGGATCTCACGCAGACGCGCCTGGCGGAGGCGGAGGCTGCGGAAAAGCTGCTCGCCACAGAGCGAACCGTAACCGTTACAGGTTGGGTTCCCGCGCCGTCAGTCAAAAAACTCGCGGACATGCTGTCGCGGTACGACTGCGCGTGGGAAACCGCAGACCCGACGGCGGAAGAGACGGCGCTGACGCCGATACAGCTGCGCGGCAATTCACTGACGCGTCCGCTGACGATGGTCACGGAGATGTACAGCTACCCCGCCTATGACGGCGTGGATCCGAACCCGCTCATGGCGCCGTTTTTCATACTTTTTTACGGCATAATGATGGCGGATATGGGATACGGGCTGCTTATGGTACTAGCGGCGCTCATTGTCAAGAAAAAGAAGCCGCGAGGCACGATGCGCAATTTCTTCGACCTGATGCTGCTGTGCGGCGTGGCGACATTTGTCGTCGGCGCGGCGACGGGCGGTTTTTTCGGGGATTTTTTGACGCAGCTCGGCGTGATTTGCGGATTTACGCTTAAGCTGCCGGCGTTGATTGACGTAAACCGGAGCACGCAGGAACTTCTCTACGCGTCCATCGCCATCGGATGCTTGCAGATTATTGTCGGGATGGGCGTCAGCTTTTACATGCAGATACGGGACGGGCATTTTCTGGACGGGCTGTTTGACGTGGGTTCCTGGTGGCTGCTGTTCGCCGGAATTGGGGTGTTTGTGCTGACGGGCAGCCTGTGGTTGGGCGTCGCGGGTGCAGTCGCGCTGATCGCCACGCAGGGGCGAAACTCAAAGAGCATCGGGGGGAAAATAGTCGGAGGACTCGGGAGCCTGTACGACATAACGGGCTATTTCGGCGACGCGTTGTCATATGCCCGCCTGATGGCGCTCATGCTTGCGGGAGGCGCCGTGGCGTCGGCGTTCAATCAGATAGGCTCAATGACCGGAAATGTCGTCACCTTTGTTATCATAGCTTTCGCGGGACACGCGCTGAATCTGGGGCTGAACCTCATCGGCTGCTATGTCCACGATCTGCGTCTGCAATGTCTTGAGTATATGGGCAAATTCTACAGAGACGGAGGACGCGCTTTTTCACCGCTTAAATTAGATTCCAAGTATTACAACGTGGTGTGCAAATAGCGGCTGCTGTTGCGCGCAAAATATTAAGGAGGAAAAATAAGATGGATTTTCTTTTCAGCGGATTTTTTGAGGCGTTCGGCGGTACCGCGCTCGCGATCATCGGCGTGGGGCTTGCGGTCGCGCTTGCCTGCATAGGCAGCGCGAAGGGTACCGGTATTGCCGGCGAGGCCGGAGCGGGCGTGACGAGCGAGGATCCCTCAAAGGGTATGCGCGCGATGATGCTCCAGGTTCTCCCCGGAACGCAAGGGATTTACGGCTTTGTTATCGCGATGATGGCTATCGGCAATATCACGGCGAACATGTCCGTGCAGCAGGGACTCGCGCTGTTTGCCGCGTGTCTGCCCGTGGGACTCGGGGGCTTGATTTCCGCCATAGCGCAGGGCAGAGTGGCCGCGGCGTCGATGAATATCCTGGCGAAACAGCCGAAAGACTTTTCAAAAGGAATGCTTCTATGCGCCGTCGTAGAGTTCTATGCCATTCTCTCGCTGCTTGTGTCGATATTCCTGCTGGGCAAGGTTTAGAAGCCTCGTACTCTGAAAGCGGGGGATGAGATGGACGGGATACAAAAAATAATCGACCGCATAGACGCGGATTCCGCCGCCGAGCGCGCCGAGATAACGGCGCAGGCCGAGCGACAGTGCGCGGAGATTAAGGCGGAATATTCCAAGGCGGAACAGGACGCGTACTGGAAGATAGTCAGCGAGGGCGCGCGCGAGGCCGAACAGCGTGTGGAGCGGTTGGGCAGCATAGCGAAGCTCGAGGCCAAAAAGCAGATATTGGCCGCCAAACAGGAACTCGTGTCGCGCGCGTTTGACCGCGCGGCGGAGTTGATCGCGCAGATGCCGGCCGACCGATACGTGAGCTTTCTCGTGGATCTCGCCGTGAAGGCGTCCGTTGACGGGACGGAGAAGCTCATATTTTCCGCGGAGGACGCGGCGCGCGTGGGTAAGCGCGTCTGCGACGGCGCAAACGCCGAGCTCGCGAAATCGGGAAGGACGGCCGGACTGACGCTGTCTGAGACGCCGGGTGCCTTCAAGGGAGGCTTTATACTCACGAGCGGCGAGGTGGAGACGAATTGCACGGCGCAGTCTCTCGTCTCGCAATACCGCAACGAACTTTCGACTGCGGTGGCGGAAGCGCTTTTTGAATGAGGTGGTCATATCTTGACGAAGACGAAACAGACGGATTTTCTGTATCTGTCCGCGGTGATGCGCTCGCGCGAGGCTAAATTACTCTCAGCGGAGCGTATAGGCCGTATGCTGGACGCCGCGGAATATGACGACGCGGCGAAACAGTTGCTCGACTGCGGATATCCCGATATGTCCGGCATGAGCGCGTACGAAATTGAGGACGCGCTCAACGCGCGGCGGGAGTCCGTGTTCGCGGAGATCGCCGGAAACAGTGAACTCTCGCGGCGTATCGTCGACGTATTCAGGATGAAATACGACTACCACAACGTAAAGGTGCTTGTAAAGTCTATGGGCGCGAACGTTGACGCGTCGCGTCTGCTGTCGCGCTCCGGCAGGGTGTCGGCGGGTGACATAACGGAGGCGTTTATAAGCGGGGAGCGCGGCTCGCTGCCGAGGGCCGTGGCGGAGGTCATGGGCGCGGCTGTCGGCATACTCTCGCGCACGGGCAACCCGCAGCTTAGCGACATCGCCGTGGATAAGGCGTATTTTGCGGAGATGCTGGAGGCGGCGCGCGAGGCGGGCGGCGGCTTTTTTGAGGGATACGCGAAGCTGCTCGCGGACGCGGCAAATCTGCGCGCTTTCACCCGCGCCGCGCGTACGGGGCGCGACGCCGGTTTTCTGGCGTCGGCGCTCATAGCGGGAGGCGACGCGCCGGTTGCGGAACTTGCGCGGATATTCCCGGCGCCTGATGAGCTCGACGCCGTTTTCAAGAGCCGGCTTCTTGGCAGGGCGGTATCGCTCGCGCGGGAGGCGGTATCCGGCGGAGAGCAGACCGGGTTTGAACTCGAGTGCGATAACGCCGCCATGCGCTATTTCGAGTCGGCGCGCTACGTCGCGTTCGGGCCGACTGTCGTCATCGCATATCTGGCGGAACTTGAGTGGGAGATCGCCGCCGTGCGTATGATACTCGCCGGCAGACTGTCGGGGATTGCGCCGGAGGTCATACGGGAGAGGCTGAGAGAAAGTTATGTTTGATGCGTTTGAAAGACGCAGAGCGTCTTTCAAACGAGATGCGGAAGCTGGTTCTCGCGCAGCGGAGAAGCGTACGATTTGCATAGATATACTATGGTTATTTCATGTGTACAGAGGAGAATTTCGACATGAAAAAGCAACGGAGAATTTCGACATGAAAAGGCAACTTAACTTCAAGCGATTTATCAGAAAGATCGCGGCGACGATCTTAGTAATTGCAGCGTGTACTGCCTTTACTATGCCGAACAGTATTAATGGTACGAACATGGGAGGCTTTGTATTAACCCAGTATGCGAATGTTCAAGCAGCGAGTGAAATACATGCAAGCGGTACACAAATGGGCCCATTTGTGTACTCGAGTATTTCCACCCGTGATTCGGGGACGTCTTGGGTGTCTAATAATACTTCGCCATTTGCGGATAGTCCGTACCATGTTACCACTCAGGGTAATTACGCCTCATTTATAACATATGGCCCGTGAATGTTAAGATTAAGAGGTGTTTGATATGAAAAAAAGGTCTAGATTTCTTTTCTCTTCCGTTGCATTATCAGTTGCGGCATGCGTCGGTATATTGGTCGGCAACACGCAAACGGCTGCAACCTCTATGGCATATTCAGTTGAACAAAGGCTGAGAGCGCAAAAAGTCGCGGTGTCAGACGTATCGCTCTCCGACGGCGTTTTGTCGGTCACTGTTGATTCCGAGGGTACGGGTAGAAGCACGCCTGAAGATATGCTCGCATACCGGGCGGTGCGCGATACTGTACGGCTTTTGAAGGCTGCGGACACCTTAATCATACGGATTATTGATACATTGGGCGATACTATTTATGATGAGACGTTAAATCATGTCTTGGACACGCCTGAATTCGGTCTCAAGATTGATGAAAGCGCGGTTCCTGCAGCGGACACGGAAGAAGTTTTACGCGGCGCGTTGGCGGAGCTCGGAGCTGAAATACAGTTAATTGAGGTGTCTGATTCGGAGTTTGGCGGGAAGTCCGTTATGGTTGAGCTTCACCGAAAATTCGACGTTGACGAGGTAAATCGCACAGTTGAAGTCTTCGTCGCGCTTATTGACGCGTTGAACGATAAAAAAGAAGTCGTCATATGTCAATACCGTTTGTCAGTGAGTGATGAAAGCGAAGACCTGCTCGTGCAGCTTTCCGCCGATTTGATAAAAAGAAGTTTTTCATGGTGGCAGTCGCCCAGATTGGGCGTTGAGACTTGGACGGGGAACACGCCTATCATACCACCATCGGACTGAGGGTGTTCATAATTCTTCTGTAAGGATAATGATTGGGGCGGAAAGAGGGAGTTTGGAGCTTGTATAAGATTGCGGTGATGGGCGGAGCGGACACGGTCCTGGGTTTCAAGGCGCTGGGGCTCGACATATACCCGGTGTCGGACGGCGACGAGGCGCGCGCCTCGCTGCGCAGGATAACGCAGCCGGAGGAAGGCTACGCCGTCATATATATCGAGGAGGGCGTCGCGCAGACGCTCGCTGCGGAGATTTCCGTCTTCAACGGCAAGACGACGCCCGCCATCATTCTCATACCGGGCAGGGACGGCTCGAAAGGGCTCGGTCTCACGGCGCTCCATGAAGCGGTGAAGCGGGCGGTAGGCGCGGACATACTGTAACTGAAACCTGCTAATAAAAGTCAAGCCTAAAATTGAAGAAAACGGCAGGTAAATTAAGGATGTGAGTAGCCATTAAAAACAGGCACAACAAAACAGACACGAAACAGTCGCATTTTTTGCGACGCTTCGCGACGGAGTTTATCGCGTCAGGTTCGCATCCCGACAGGGAAGAGATTTATGGCATGAAAAAACCGCTCCCAAGCTGATATAAATAGCGCATAAGCCGTATCAACAAGTACGGGCGGCGGTTCTTTCCGCTATCGGTATTGCGAACCCTGCATAGCCGCTCTGGTTGCTCTCCAGCATTGCCATATCCTGCTTGCAGGCATTCATATTGTTGCCGATTCGCAGACAGTTTATGCCGCTTGATTGATGGAGACCAAGCATTCGTTGACACGGGCGTAGTAAATCCGCAAGAACTTATTGGCTCCAGCAATCATATAAACTTTGTATGGTTTGCCCTCTGCGCGTTTGCGGTTGATAAATTGGAATGTCGGTTCATCAGGATTGCTGTTTTGCAAAACGCAGCACATCACTTGGAACAACGCCTTTCGCAAATGCGGCGAGCCTTGTTTCGAGATACGGCGGGAGTGCTGATTATATGATCCTGATTGGTTTTCAGGCGGCTCAATTCCCGCGAATCGCGCCAGTGATGAACGCTTGGGGTAACGGCGGATATCGCCGATTTCAGCGATAAGCTGCGGAGCTAAAGTCTTGCCGACGCCGTGCATAGCAAGAACCGTATCATACTCCGGCAACGCTGATGCCAATATACTCATTTCAGCCTTAACCGAAGCAACGGTTTGGCAAAGGTTGTTGAGTTGATTCACCGTTTGGATAATGAGTGTTTTG
>JAITKI010000079.1 GCA_031278515.1 Oscillospiraceae bacterium
GCTTTTAGCGTGAGATATTCCTCAATAGCTCAGTCGGTAGAGCATGCGGCTGTTAACCGCAGGGTCGTTGGTTCGAGTCCAACTTGGGGAGCCATCAGGAGGTATTGCCGTAATGGCAATACCTCCCTATTAACTGAATGCGGGCCTTTAGCTCAGTTGGTTAGAGCATCCGGCTCATAACCGGGCGGTCCTGGGTTCGAGTCCCCGAAGGCCCACCACGGCGGGAGTAGTTTAAGACCTCTCACCCACATAATGTAAAGGCGTCGCTCTTTAGCGGCGCCTTTACATTAATGTTCAACTACTACTTCGTGCGCCGTTGCGGAGCTTTGCCGCCGCCGGGTTGTCCGACGCATCGGTTGCGACTACTAACCGCGTTGCCTCGGGGGGGGGAGATCTGCGGGAAAAGTTTGCACGAATCAATTCGTTTGTCACGGCCGGGGCCGTAACAAACGAGTCACGGGAGCAGGGAGCTCGCCGTGCGCTATTTTTTTTGGTTATAGGTCTATTCCATTATTCTATCGGATAACAGCCCGCGAGGGGCGTTTATCGTATTGACAACGGCCTCGCGCGCTATATAATAGCTTTGGGCGGTTTGCCCAAAAAAATTACCGAAAGGATGAGTTGTAATGAGTGAATATGGCATATTTGACGACATTAACGAGGCCATTGACGCGGCATATGAGGCGCAGAAAGCGCTGATTCGCAATCACACGACGAAGGACAGAGACGCTTTTATCGCAAAGATCAAGGAGAAATTCCTCGCCATCATCGACGAGGAGACGATCAAGGAATTCAATGAGACAGGTTATGGCAGATTAGAGCAAAAACTCATAAAAAATCGCGAATCCATCGCCACCAATCCGGACACATCCTCTCTGACCACCAGAGTATTCTCCTCAAGCGACGGTCTTACGGTCGAGTACTGCGCCCCCTACGGACTCGTGGGCGCGCTGACGCCGGTCACAAACGGCATCGCCACAGTCGCCAACAACGCGATGACGATGATAGCGGCCGGAAACTCCATCGTGTTCAACTGCCATCCGGCCGCGAAGCTCGCCGGCGCGATGGCCGTCAGCCTGGTGAACGAGTCCGTAATAGAGATGGGCGGCCCGCCCAATCTGGCCGCCATGGTGCGCAATCCCGACACAAAGACGCTTGACGTCATAATGCAGTCTCCCAAGGTGAAGCTGCTCATCGGCACGGGCAGCGAGGTGATGGTGAAGCTGCTCATGTCCTCGAATAAAAAGGTAATAGCGGCCGGCCCCGGCAACCCGCCGACTATCATTGACGAGACGGCGGACGTCGAGCGCGCGGCCGCAATGCTCTACGAAAACGTGCCTTTTGAGAACAACATGCTCTGCGTGCTCGAGAAAGAGGCGTTCGTCGTGGACGAGGTGTTCGACAGATTTATAAGCGAGATGACGCGCCTCGGCTCGCGCCTGCTGACGGACGCGGAGGTTGAAAAACTGGTACCCGCGTCCCTTGTGCAAAACGCGGAGGGCGGTTGGAGCGCCAACAAGGCGATGGTGGGCAAAGACGCGAACGTCGTGCTGAAAAACGCCGGCGTCGAACCAAGCCCCGGCGATCTCCGTCTGGCCATATGTATCGTCGATCACAAGCACCCCTTCGTGGAAGCCGAGCAGATGATGCCGATATTCCCCATCGTGAGGTGCAAGAATGTTGAGCAGGCAATGGATTGGGCGGTTGAAGCCGAACACGGTTTTCGCCACACGGCGGCGATCTGGACGCGGGACCTCGACCGCGCCACTGAGTTCGGCAGACGCATCGACTGCACGGCGCTGGCGCACAACGGCCCGACCGTCGCGACGGCGGGCGTCGGCGGCTCGGGCGACGGTTCCGCCACGATCGCCACGTCTACCGGCGAGGGCTTTACAAACCCCGCGTCTTTCACGCGCGTGCGCAGATTCGCGATGGCAAACGGCGGCGGCTTCATTATATAGCCTGTATTTTGTTGCGGGGTGTTACTCACATGATATTAAACCACCTCTCCGGGCTCGATTCACTGGCGCTCAAAAAAGCGCCGGCGCGGCGCGCCGCAGTCGTGGCGGCGCACGAGGAGCATATACTGAAAGCGGCGGCGCTTTCGCGGAGAAAAGGCGTCGTATCGCCCATTTTGATCGGAAACCGTCAAAAAACAGAGAAGATCCTGCGGGAACTCGGAGAGACGCCGGGCGACTACGACATCGTGCCGTGCGACGACGGGACGAGATGCGTCGAGGCGGCCGTCGATCTCGTGAAGAAGCGGAAAGCCGCCTTCATCATCAAGGGCATCATTGAGACGGCGGAGCTTATGAGACCTCTGCTCAACAAAGAAACCGGCATCTTAAAACCGGGCGCCTGCGTGTCGTCGATCGCCCTCGTGGAGTCGGCGAAATACCACAAGCTCTTCGCGATGACGGATATGGGCATAAATACGTTTCCCGATTTGGAGCGAAAAAAACAGATAATCGGCAACGCCGTCCGGTTCATGCGCCGGATGGGCGTCGATAATCCCAAAGTCGCCGTCCTGTCCTCCGCCGAGCGCGTTAATCCAAAACAAGAGGACACGGTGGAGGCCGACGCGCTCAAAAAGCTGTGCGAGAGCGGCAATATTCCGGACTGCGTCGTCGAGGGGCCGATTTCGCTCGATTTGGCGGTGAAAAAGGATGCCGCCGCCGTCAAGCGTTACGACAGCCCCGTCGCCGGGGACGCCGACATACTCGTGGTTCCGAATATTCTCGCGGGTAATCTGCTCATCAAGGGAATGGGTATATTCGGGGACATATCCACGGCCGACGCCGTCCTGGGCTTCGACGTCCCCGTCGTGTTCGGCTCGCGCGGCGGACCTGTCGAGGCCAAGTGCCTGTCAATAGCGCTGTGTTCGCTGATCGCGTAGCTCGGCCGTCACGGTTGCAAACGCAAACATTTGTCCGGTGTATTTAGCAGGAAAGGGAGGCGGTTTTATGGCGGAGAATTTTATGATTCTCGTTATAAACTTTGGCTCTACCTCGACGAAAATAGCCGTATTCAACAGGAATACGCCCGTTTTTAAGGTGAGCTTCGACCACGGCCGGGACGGATACCCCAAGAAGTTTAAGGATCTCGCCGAACACGAGCAATTCGCGACCGACCTTATAAAAAGGATCGTGGGCGAAAACGGCTTCCAAATGACCGATTTCGACGTGTTCGTCGCGCGCGGCGGCGGCCTTGTGTTCATCAAGTCCGGCGCGTATCTCATAAACGACGCGATGATTGAGGACACGAAGAGAATCGGCGGGGACAGACATCCCGGAAAACTCGGCGCGCGCATCGGTTACGCGTTCTCAAAGGAATACGGCAGGGACGCGTACATAGTCAACGGCCCCAGCGTGGACGAATACGACGATGTCGCGCGGCTGACGGGCGTACCGGAGATATTGCGCACGAGCCATATACATACGCTCAATCAGAAGGAAGTGGCGTACCGCTACGCGGACGGCGTCGGGCGGAAATACCCGGATCTCAATCTCATAGTCTGCCATATCGGCGGCGGCATCTCTGTCACGGCGCACAAAAACGGCAGAATGATAGACTCCACGGATATCATCGAGGGAGACGGGCCGATGAGTCCCACGCGCTCCGGCGCGCTGCCCGCGATACCGCTCGTCGAGTTGTGCTACAGCGGCAAGTACGACAAGGAAGCGCTTATACTGAAGATCGTAAAAACAGGCGGGATGGCGGGTCTGCTCGGCACGGACGACTTGCGCGAGACGCTGCGCAGGATAGCGGACGGCGACGCTTTCGCGAAGATTGTCTACGAGACAATGATATATCAGATAGCGAAATACGCAGGCTCGATGGCCGTGGCGCTGGACGGTTCGGTAGACGCTATTTTGCTCACGGGCGGCATGTCGCGATCGGCCGAGCTTGTCGGCGCGCTGACGAAAAAACTCTCATGGATCGCGCCGACCGCGGTTTTCCCCGGAGAATTTGAGATGGAGGGACTCGCGGCCGGAATCATGCGCGTCGTCGACGGCGGGGAGACTGTCCACGAATACACGGGTACAGACGTCTGGACGGGTTTTAAAAATTAAATATTGAGAGTTTGAGAATAAAACATAACGAGATATAAATTCCGCGTCGTGTTACATAACTTTTCGTAATAGCCGAATATCTTGACAATTACCACAAATGTTGCTATCATTTTGCAGTACATTATTGTATGTATTGACTATATGGAGGGATCGGTTTATATGGAAAAGCTCATGAAAACCCCGGCGCGTATGAGAGCGGGATGGTTCATAGCCCAGGCGCTGTTCTCTGCGGTCACATGCATCGAAATATACTACTACACAGACTGGATGACCAATATCGCGCTCATTCCGCTCGTTACCATAGGGATGATCAAACTGATCACGGCCGTGCTTGACTGGATATCCTCGCTTGTCCTGCCTATCATTATGCAAAAACTGCGATTGCCTTTAGGAAAATACCGCACATATTTTGCGATCTTTCCGGCGATCTACTGCGTTTTCGGCGCGCTCGCAATCACAAAGGTCAGCAACACGAACATGGCGATCAACGTTCTTGTGCTGATCGTCTCCTATTTTATCTCACGGTTCATGTGGAATCTGACCGATGCGGCGTCGTCCACATTCACATCAGTCGCGGCGGAGCAGTATTCGGACGCGCAGACAGTCCTCTCCATGTGGCGCGGGCGCGGTTCCGCGTCCAGTTCACTGTGGTTCGGCGCGCTTTCCGGCGTCCTGATAGGCGTGCTTGCATCGGCCGGTCTTGCCAAGGAAAACCCGTTGCAGTACTCGGTTCTCGCGCTCATCTGGTTCGCTATCAATATCGTCGGTTACCAGGTGCTTTTCCACACGACAAAGGATCTGAAGAAGCGCGACATGGAGGAGTTAGGCGCCGAGAGCCGCAGCGGACAGCGTGTCACGATGATCGACATATTCAAGGCCGTCGGTACAAACCGTCCGCTGCTTCTGCTCTGGATCTACGACGTGTTCCGCCAGCTCGGTATGTTCTACGTAAGCGGCGTCACGATGTTCTATCTGCGTTTCTCTCTCCAGCTTGAGGACGCGGCCGTCAAAATGAGTACGTATATTCTCATCAGCGGTGTGGCGTCCTTTGTCGGCAGCTTCGTCGCCGCGGCCATCGTCAAGGTGCTCGGAACAAAGAGAACACTGTTGCTGTCAATGTTCGGCGGGGCGGTCGTCGGCATCATCCTGTACATTGTAAATATCCGTAATTTCTGGGCTGTCACGGCTATCCGCGCGATCACGGGCCTATTCCTCGGCGGGTCGCTCGTGCTGATCACCAAGACTTACGCGGACTGCTCCGTTTTCGGCGAATACAAGACCGGCAAGGACGTCAGGGCGACGGTAATGGCTACGTTCCCGATCCCTATCAAGATCATGTCCGTTATTATAGGACTGGTCACGACAGCGGCGACAGCCTACGGCTTCGGGAAAGTCTTGCCGGGCGACGCCATGGAAAACGTCAGCCTCATCGACTACGCGGCGACGCGCCGCTTCGACTTCATCTTCTTTGTTATTCCCGCTATCGCGTCCAGCATTGCCGGCATTTGTATGCTTTTGTATCCGTCCGACAAAAAATTCCGCGAGTGGTCGGACGCCGTGGACGAGCGAAAGGGCATAGCGCGCTCGCCCACACAATAGTGCGGTTGAGCGCGGCGGATTCCGCTCGTTTTTTTGTCTCCGCGCCAAAAACACTTCGGCGCGTTTTGGCGCGGAGACTGTGAAGAATCTATTTTGAAAGGCAGGTATTGGCAATGTATCAATTCAAGCCGGCTTCGGAACGCGTTCTGAAATTCCGCGACCGCATTCGCGACAGGGTAATCCGCGGCGACGCGGAGCGCACGCTCATCCAGGCAAAGGCGCATGAGAAGTACAAAAACATCGTACCCATCATCAAACGCGCGCTCACGACGAGAGATGTCTGTGAGCAACTGACTATCCGCATCGACGACGACGAGATGTTCGTCGGCAGCAAATCGAAGTATTTCTGCGGATCGACGGCGCTCGGCTGGGTTCTCGACAGGGGTGCGGACGGTCTGCCCGTCATCGAGAAGGAGTGGGAACTGAAGGAGGACGGGCTGTGGCATAATCCGGAAGGCGAGGAACTGCGACTCATGATAGCTCAGGAGGACATAGACGCGCTGCGCTCCGTGGGCGACGCCATTTGGGAGGCGAACCCGAACAGGATATCGTCGGCCTGGGCGCCCGACGGCGCGCGCGACTTCTTTGCGCTTGAGGCGTCGGACTACGACGTGGGCGGACAGAATATCATGTGGATTCCGTGCGGACACTTAACGCCCGGCTACGCGAAAATAATCAATGTGGGATACGGGGCCATACGGGAGCAGGCGCAGTCCTGGATGGACGCGCGTGAGGGGAACGTCATGGGCGGCGACATGCGCAAATATATGTTCTATAAGTCCGCCGTGATAGCGTGCGACGGCGCGTCGACGCTGATACGCCGCCACGCGGAGGCGTGCCTTGAAAAAGCGAGGACGGACGTGAGCGCCGGGCGCAAGGCGGAACTTGAAAAGATGGCCGACGGCCTGATGTGGATCTCCGAGAAGCCCGCGCGCACTTTCTGGGAGGCATGTCAGGCCGCTCTTATGTACCAGTTGCTGCTGGGACTGGACGCGGGATACCCCGCCATCGCTTTCGGGCGCTTTGACCAGTACACGTGGCCGTTTCTCAAGCGTGAGCTCGACGCGGGAACAATTACGCGGGAACAGGCGCAGGAGCTCGTGGACGCGTTTTTCCTCAAATCCAACACGTTTTACGAGGTCGGTCTCGGCAAGGTGGCCAAGGTCACAGGTATAGGCAACACATATCAGCACACGACGCTCGGCGGCGTCGTCCCGGAAACCGGAGAAGACGCCAGCAACCTCCTGACGTTCATGTCGCTCGAAACAGTCGGGCGTCTGCGGCTGCACGACCCCACCATATCGCTGCGCGTACACAAGAACACGCCCGACGAGGTCTGGGACTGCGCCCTGGCGACGTCGAAGCTGGTGGGCGGACTGCCGCTGTTCCAAAACGACGACGTGATCATCCCGGGCCTCATGCGGGAACTGGGTTTCACGGAAAAGGACGCGCGCGACTACGCCATCATCGGCTGCCAGGAAGTCGTCGGTTCCGGCAACGACTACCCCGCGCCCAACGGGACGCACGCGCACGCGTCCGTACATCACGCCGTGATCTTCGACATGGCGATAAACAACGGCGTAAATCCGAAAAACGGCAAGCAGGCAAAGCTGCGCACCGGGCATCTCTATGAGATGAACTCAATAGAGGAGGTGCGCGAGGCGTACAAGAAAATGGCGGATTATATACTCAAGTGGTACGTCACCATCAATAACTACGCGGAGTATCTGTCGGCGTACAACTTCCCGCACGCCATGCTGTCAATCTCCATGGAAGGCTGCATGGAGCAGGGGAAAGACGCGGCGGAGGGCGGCTGCAAGTACAACTCCTATGGCGGTACCGCGACAGGTCTCGCGACGATTGCCGACAGTCTGACGACGATAAAGTACATGTGCTTTGACAAAAAGCTGTGCACAACACGCGAGCTCTACGATGCGGTTATGGCGAACTGGGAGGGCTATGAGCCGCTGCGGCAGAAAATTCTCACCGAAGTTCCGCACTACGGAAACGCCGACCCGTACGCCGATATGGAGATGAAATTCTGCGTCGATAACTACTACAGGATGTGCGGCGAGTGCTCGAGCCCGCGCTGCGAGGTGTACAAGGCGGGCATGTACGGCGCCGCCGACCACGTCGTGCAGGGGTGGAACGCTTGGGCCACGCCCGACGGACGCAAGACCGGGGAACCCATAGCCGACGCGATGAGTCCGGCGCAGTCGCGCGATAAAAACGGCCCGACGGCGGTGTTCGTCTCATCGTGCTGCTTCGACCACACGCGCTTCATGGACGGCGTTGCGCTCAATCTGCGTATGCACCCGAGCGTTCTCAGCCGTGACGACGGCGTGACAAAACTGCGCGACATGACGAAAGCGTATTTCGAGGGCGGCGGGCTTGAGTGCCAGTACAACGTCGTGGACACGGCCACCTTGCGTTCCGCCAAGGAAGAACCGGGAAATTACAGGGATCTCGTCGTCCGTATAGCCGGGTATTCGGCGTATTTTGTCGAGCTGGACCGCGATATGCAAGACGACATCATCTCCAGAAACGAGAACGTAATATAGGGTTCGCGCGCCACGGCCCATCCGCCGCAAGCGCGATGCGGGGAACGGCGTCCGCCGTGTCTGCCGAATATTTTACGGAGGGGGGAACAACACCTGCCGTGTTTACATTTGAACCGCTGAGCGAGCGCATCGAGGCGCTCCGCAAAAAACGCGCCGACGCCAACGACGGCAATATCTGGCTCGACGCCGAAAGAACTAAAATATACACCGACTACTACAGGGAGCACGAGAACGAATACCCCGTGCTGAGACGCGCCCACGCCGTATACGAGTGGTGCGCGAAAAAGACGCTGCGTCTTGACGACGACGACGTATTTGTCGGGAATCTCGGCAAGACGTATCGCTCAAACCACTTCTACGTCGAGTGGGGTACCGGCTGGATGGAGGATTTGGCCACCCAGAGCGACGAGGACTTCCGCGCGCAGTTTCAGGGCGATTACTGCTATGTGAAGATGACAGACGAGGACCGCCAAATTTTCATAGACGCCGGCAAGTACTGGAAGAACAAGACAATATCGGCGTATATGGCGGGCGTTGTCCCTCAAGGGATTTGGGACTTGGGACCCGACGGAGTCACTTCTTTCGCCAAAGGGCCGTTCCTGAGCAACATGGCGCAGGGACACTACTGCCCGAACTTCAACAAGGTTATCCATGTCGGCTTTAAGGCGATAAAGGCCGAAGCGGAGGCGCGTATCGCCGGGCTGGAGGGACGCGTTTTCGGCGCCGACGCCGAAAAGTATACGTTCTACAGGGCCGTCGCCATCGTGTGCGACGCCGCCATACTGCTCGCGAAGCGCTACGCCGCGTTCGTCGCCGAAAAAGCGGAGAGCGCGACGGGAGCGCGACGCGAGGAACTGCTGAAAATGGCGGACTCGCTCAACCGGATCATGGAGCACCCGTGCCGCAACACGTGGGAGGCGCTCGAAACCATACTGCTGTACCAAATGATCCTCATCGCCGACGCGCAGCAGCACGGACTGACGCTCGGGCGCATCGACCAATACGCCGGATATTTCATGGATGAGGAACTGAAAACCGGACTTATGACGCCGGAGCAGGCGCAGGACTTGGCCGACGCGTTTATTCTCAAACTCGGCGACCATCTGGCCGTTCTCGGCATCAGGACGCGGCACAGCGAATTCCAGGGTTCGCTCAGCGGCATGACGGAGGGAGAAGCCGGAGTTGGATTTTCCTACGCCACAAACGGGCAGCATTTCACCGTGGGCGGCAAGAAAAAGGACGGGACGGACGCTACAAATTCGCTGACGCTCTGCTTCCTCAAATCCTACGGGCGTCTCTTCCTGTCGGATCCGTCCATCTCCGTCCGCGTACACAGAGATACGCCGGACATTGTCTGGCAACTGTCCATTGAGGCGTCGAAGCTGTCCGGCGGTATGCCTACCATTGAAAACGACGACGTGATAATACCCGCGCTCATGGGGCGCGGTCTCTCCCGGGAGGACGCGAACGACTACTGCATAATAGGCTGTGTCGAGCCGTGCGGCTGCGGCAACGAGTGGGCGGCGTGCGGGAGCACGGGTACGGAGAGCTTCCTGAATTATCTCGGCTGCGTCGTACACACGATAAATAACGGCTCAAATCCGCAGACAGGCTATGACGGCGGGATCAAGACGGGATACTTGTACGATTACAAGTCTTTCGACGAGGTCAAGGCCGCGTTTGAGGCGCAGGCGCGTTTTTTCCTCAATTGGCACGTCAGCTTTGTAAACTTCTACGAACTCATATATTCCAGAAACTTCCCGTGCATAACCGCCTCGGCGACGTTCGACGGCTGCATGGAGAAAGGGATGGACGTGACGAGCGGCGGCGCGAAGTACAATTCCACGGGATTCACGGCCTGCGGCATAGGTAACGTTGCCGACAGCCTCGCGGCGATCAAGTATCTGTGCTTCGACGAGAAAATCGTTTCGACGCGCGAACTGTACGACGCGCTAGCGGCGAACTGGGAGGGTTATGAAAACCTGCGGGAGATCGTTATAAATCAGGTCCCGCACTATGGAAACGCCGATCCGTACGTTGACGACATCGCCGTGTGGGCTATGAATCTGTACGCCGACCACATGAACGCCGCGACGGGGCCGCGCGGACACTATACGGGCGGCACTTTTACAATGACGACGCATATAGACTTCGGCATGGGTACCGTGGCGACGCCCGACGGGCGAAAGGAATGCGAGCCTCTGGCCGACGCCATATCTCCGCGTCAGGGCTTCGACAGAAACGGACCCACAAATTACCTCATATCCGCCGCCCGGCTCCCGCACGTAAAGCTGGGCAACGGCGACCAGCTCAATATACGCTTCTCGCCCCGCGCCGTGGAGGGCGACTCCGGAACAGTAAAACTGCGCGATATGTTTAAGACGTACTTCGACATGGGCGGGATGCAGGTTCAGTTCAACGTGGTGGGACTGGAGACGCTGCGCGCCGCCCAGGACAAACCTGCGGATCACAAAAATCTCATTGTGAGGATAGCCGGATTCTCCGTCTATTTTGTGGAGATGCCGCGCGTCATCCAGGACGACTTCATAACACGCACGGAGCATTTCAACTAGCGACGAGCGTTTTCGCTCCCGCGCGGGACGAAATGATTCCGGAAATATTTCCATTGAAAGGCGGTGTCTATCCAATATGTATGAAATGGCGCCCGTAAGCGAGAGGATTCAAAATATCAAGGCAAAGCGCCGCGAGCACGACGACGGGCATGTCATACTCTGCGGCGAGCGCACGAAGATCTATACGGACTACTACAAGGCGCACGAGGGACAGCTCCCGATATTAAAGCGCGCCGGGGCGCTCTACGAGTGGTGCGCGAACAAGGAAGTGCGCATTGAGGACGACGAGATGTTCGTCGCAAATGTCGGAACCGACTGGCGGAGCGCGCACTGCTACGTCGAGTGGGGCATCCACTGGCTGGAGGAGGCGCTGTCTCTTCCGGAGGACGTGTTCATACGCGAGTGGCAGTCCCCGGGCGTGTTCGCGTACATCTCTCCGGAGGATCGCGTAACGTTCAACGAGGCCGTCGAGTACTGGAAAGATCGCACCATTCAGGCTACGGTGCTGTCGGTGCTGCCCGAGAAGCTGTGGGCGCTCAAGGGCGACAACTGCACGTCGTTCGGCAACCGCGGACAGTACGGAAGCGCCGACATCGCGCAGGGACACTACTGCGCAAACTATAAGAAGCTCGTGGACTGCGGCTGGGATTCGCTCATCAGCGACGCGCGGAACCGCATGGACGCCGTTGAGGGACGCGTGTTTGACGACAACGCCGAAAAGTACACCTTCTGGCGCGCGATGGAGAAGATAGCGCAGGGGGGCAAGCTGCTGACATGCAGGTACGCGGACCTCGTCGCCGCGCAGGCGCTCAAACACACCGGCGCGCGCAAGGCGGAACTGGAGCGTATGGCCGACTCTCTCTACTGGATAACGGGCAATCCGGCGCGGACATTCTGGGAGGCGATGCAGCTCATACTCATCTATCAGCTTATGCTGCACGCCGACGGCCAGTCCCACGGCATCACGCTGGGGCGTCTGGATCAATATATGGGGCATTTCCTGGAAAAAGAACTCGCGGAGGGCTCTATCACGAAAGAACGCGCGCAGGAACTCACGGACGCCTTTATACTGAAGCTCGGCGACTACTTCTCTCTCCAGCGCGTCGCGACGGACCCGAACGCGCAACTCGCGACAAAATCAAAATACGGATACGTGTGCGGCGGGCAGCACTTCACAGTCGCCGGACTCACGCCGGACGGGAAAGACGCAACAAACACGCTCACCCTCCTCTTCCTCCAGACATACGCCAGGCTGTACCTCTCCGACCCTTCGATATCCGTGCGCGTACACAAGAACACGCCGTATGAGGTCTGGGAGCACGCGGTTGAGTCGTCAAAGATTTCCGGCGGTATGCCGATCATCGAAAACGATGAGATCATCATCCCGGCGCTCGTGGAACGCGGCATGTCCCGGGAGGACGCCAACAACTACTGCATAATTGGCTGCGTCGAGCCCGCCGCCACGGGGTGCGAGTGGTCGGCGAGCGGCAGCAACGGCTCGGAGAGCTTTTGCAATCTGATGGGTATTTTGAACATGGCGTTCCATAACGGAACGAATCCCATGACCGGCTGTGATGTCGGTCCAAAGACCGGATATCTGTACGACTATAAATCCTTTGACGAACTGAAGGACGCGTTTCTGAAGCAACTGGCGTTTTTCCTCGACTGGCACATCTCATACGTCAATTTCTATGAGCTCGCCTACGGTCATTTCTTCCCGTGCGTGTCGGCGTCGCTCACAATGGACGGCTGCATGGAGAGCGGGCGCGACGTCATGCAGGGCGGCGCCAAATACAACTCCACCGGATTCACGGCGCTCGGCACGGGTAACGTCGCCGACAGTCTGATGGCTGTCAAAAAGCTCGTTTTCGACGAGAAGAAAGTGGACGCCAAGACGTTGCTCAACGCGCTTTTGAACGACTGGAAGGGCTATGAGGAATTGCAGCAGTACATAAATAACGAGATCCCGCACTATGGAAACAATATCGAGGAGGTAGACGAACTGGCTTCGTGGGCGCTGGGCGCGTTCGCGGACTATATGAACAACGCGCGCGGTCCGCGCGGCAAGTGGCGCGGCGGCACGTTTACAATGGTGACGCACATCGATTTCGGACGCTGCACGATGGCGACTCCGGACGGCCGCAACTCGGAAACTCCGCTCGCGGAGGCGATTTCCCCGCGCCAGGGATACGACAAAAACGGCCCGACCGCGTATCTGCTCTCGGCCTCAAAACTCCCGCACTATAAGCTCGGCAATGGCGACCAGTTGAATATCCGCTTCTCACCGGGCGCCGTCCGCGGCGCGGACGGTACCAGGAAACTCAAAGAGCTGTTCGCGACATACTTCGACCAGGGCGGTATGCAGGTTCAATTCAACGTCGTCGGCACGGAGACGCTGCATGACGCGCAGAAAAATCCGGATAAGTACGAGAACATGATAGTGCGTATCGCGGGCTTCTCCGCGTTCTTTGTGGAGATGCCAAAGGCGCTCCAAGACGACTTTATCACGCGCACGGAACATCTGAGTTAAACAAAGAGCATTTTCCGAGGAATAAATCCCCGGAAAATGCGGGATTTTACAATTTTTGCTCCGTCGCACGAGACGCACTCCTGTGCAAAAATTCTTTTCGCCGTAGGCGAAAAGGACGGGAGAGCGAAAACCGCTGCAAACGAAATTATTCTAATTTTCAGGATAT
>JAITKI010000099.1 GCA_031278515.1 Oscillospiraceae bacterium
AAATAATTTTTGCGGAGGAGTGCGTCTCGTGCGACGATGCAAAAATTGTAATATTTCGCGTTTTCCGGGGATTTATTCCTCGGAAAACGCGCTTTGCGAGCCGCGCACGGCGAGATCCACGCTCCCGTGACTCGTTTGTGATGGCGAAGCCATCACAAACGAAATTATTTTTGATGAAATTCAATTGCTTTTTTTGAAATTTAAGAGTAAGATGATAATAAAGGGTCAATTTGACTTTCATACTATGTCGTCAGGGAGTGTTTACAGATGGAATTTTTTGAAGTGATATTCGCGAGATACAGCTATCGCGGCGAGTTTGAACCGACGCCCGTACCGCGTGAGGATCTTGAGAAAATCGTCACGGCCGGTATTCGCGCGCCGAGCGCGGGCAACATGCAGAGCCAGCGGTTCTACGTGGTAACCGGCGCCGAAATGCTCTCCGCGATTCGGGAGATATTTCCGCATCCCGGCGTCGCGTCCGCGCCGGCGCTCATCCTGATTGTCTCAAAGCTGTTGAAATTCGAGCCGTTCCCGCCAAGGGACGGGGAGCGCGGCGGCGCGGACGCGCGGGCGGAGGATGCGCCGCCGCAGAAATTTGACAGTCCGTTCGAACTTCAAGATTACGGCGCCGCCGCCGAGAACGTGCTGCTGGCGATAGCGGCGCTCGGTTACGCCACCGTGTGGACCGACGGCCAGACGACGTTCAGCAAGGATTTTCAGGAGAAGGCGGCCGAACTCCTGGAGCTTCCGAAAGACGCCAAGGTGCGCGCGGTGCTGCCGGTCGGAATACCTAAGACAAAGGGCGGCGCGCAGCCGGAGCGGAAACCGTTCGGCGAACTGGTGAAATTTATATAGAACAAATCATTTCGTTTGCCAATCGTGAAACCGTAGTGTATAATGCGCCTACGAATCATTAAAGAGAGGAGTGAAACACACGGAAATGGCGGAAAAATATCTGGGGGAATCGATCGGGAAGCTGGGCTTTGGGTTTATGCGGCTGCCAAGGATAGGGGACGCTTTCGACACGGAGCAGATAAACAGGATGGTCGACCGCTTCATGAGCGCGGGATTCACGTATTTCGACACGGCCTACGTGTATGAGGGCTCTGAGGACGCGCTGAGGAAGTCCCTCGTGGAGAGATATCCGAGGGAGCGCTTCCAGATAGCGACTAAGCTGAACCTGATGTTCGCGAAGACTGCGGACGAGCTGCCCGGCTTTTTTGAGACGTCGAAGGAACGGCTCGGGGTGAAGTACGTCGATTTCTATCTGCTGCACGGGCTGGGAGGTCCGTCGATAGAGAAGGCGGAGGAGCTGAAAGCGTGGGACTACATTAAATCACTTAAAGAGAGCGGAGAGGCGCGGCACATAGGACTGTCGTTTCACGGTACGCCGGAGGAATTGGAGGAAATATTCCGCAAGCATCCCGAGGCGGAGTTCGTGCAATTGCAGATAAACTACCTCGACTGGGACAGCGAGCAGGTGCAGTCGAGACGCGTATATGAGGTGGCGCGCGGTTACAATATCCCCGTGACGATTATGGAACCCGTTAAGGGCGGATTGCTCGCAAGCGAGGCGTCGCCCGCCGCGGAACTGTTCCGGGCGCGCGATCCCAAGGCGTCGCCCGCGTCGTGGGCGCTGCGCTACGCCGCCCGTCTTGAAGGACTTATAACAGTGCTGTCGGGGATGAGTACGTACGAGCAGGTCGCGGACAACACGGCCACGTTCGAAGACATGAAGCCGCTGACCGACGAGGAACTCGCCGCCATATGTAACGCCGCGGATGCGCTCAACAGCGTGCCGCGCGTACCGTGTACGGGCTGTAATTACTGCGCGCCCAACTGTCCGCAGAAGCTCGCCATACCCGCGCTGATGAGGATCTACAGCGACTACCTCGTACACAAAACGGCGCCGGCTCTGCTTCACGGATACGGTTTTGCCGTCAGGGCGGGCGGAAAGGCAAAGGACTGCATAGCGTGCCGCGTGTGCGAGGAGCACTGTCCGCAGCACATCGAGATAGCCGACACGGTGGCAAAGCTCTCCGCGCTGGTTGACTGACGGCGGGGACGCGCCCGAGTTTTGGCGGGAACGCGCCGGCGCGCGGTGAGAAGGGGATTGGGCGAAAGGACAGGCAATATGAATATTTTTCCGGATGATGAAATAACGAAAATGTTTTCGCGAATTGACGAGGCGGAGATGGACACGTCCGGCGTAAGACGCAAGTTTCTCAACTGTCCGTATGGAGAGGACAAGCGGCAGGCGCTCGACATCTATCTGCCGAACGAGGGCGACGGGCCGTTTCCCGCCGTGTTTTTTCTGCACGGAGGGGGATGGGTGTCGGGCGTCCGCTCGGACAAGCAGGCGGCGCCGTTCATGCACGGGATGCGGCGCGGGTTCGCCGTCGTCGCCGTGGGGTACAGGCTCGCGCCCGCGGCGCTCTACCCGGACAACCTCTTCGACGTCAAAAGCGCGTTGCGGTGGGTGGCGGAAAACGCCGAGACGTATCTCATCGACCGCGACCGCTTCGCGCTGACCGGCGCGTCCGCGGGAGCGCACTTGGCGCTTATGGCGGCGTTTACCCACGGCGTGGCTGTCTTTGACAGCGTTGCGGAACGGCCGACGTACACGATACGCGCCGTTGTGGATCAGTTTGGACCGACGAATTTTTTGAGTTCGGACAGCCAGTTTGAGGAGTCGGATTACCCGCGCGCGCGTCCGCCCAGACCGGAGCGCGGCGACGCTTCCGATATGATGTTCGGTGTGCGCAAGAGCGAAGCGCCGAACCTTGTGAGGTTTATGAATCCGGTGGACAACGTGCATCCCGGCATACCGCCCGTGCTGCTGATGCATGGGCGGTATGACCCCATAGTGCCGTACCAGCAGTCGGTAGAGCTGTACGACAGGATAACGCGTGTGGCGGGAGAGGGGCGCGCGGAGATAGACATCAGCGACGAATACCTCCACGCGGACCCGCGATATTCAGAACCTGAAAATGTGGATAGAATATTTTCGTTTATCGGCAAATATATGGAGTAGCTTTACGATTTCGTAATATCAACATTTTGGGCGGCGAAACCGGCCCTCGTGAGGAGTGTGATAAATGTCCAAAGAGTTAATACGCCTGCGCGGTTGCACGATGGCGTTTGACGGAGACGTTGTTTTAAACAACATAGATCTCAATATAAGGGACAAGGAGTTTCTTACGCTGCTCGGACCCTCCGGCTGCGGAAAGACGACGACGCTGCGGATAATCGGCGGGTTTACCGTACCCACGTCCGGCGACGTGTTTTTTGACGGTGTGAGAATCAACGACCTTCCCCCGCATAAGCGAAACGTAAACACCGTGTTTCAAAAATACGCTCTGTTTACGCATCTTGACGTATTTGAGAATATCGCGTTCGGGCTGCGTCAGATGAGACCCAAGCTGACGAAAGACGAAATCAGCCGGCGCGTGTTCGAGATGCTCGAAATAGTGTCGCTGCGCGGCTTTGAAAATCGCGACGTGTCGCGGTTGTCCGGGGGACAGCAGCAGCGCGTCGCGATTGCGCGCGCGCTCGTGCCGCGCCCCCGCGTCCTGCTGCTCGACGAGCCGCTGGGGGCGCTTGATTTGCGTCTGCGCAAGGACATGCAAAACGAACTCAAGCGCATACAGCAGGCGATGGACATCACCTTCATATACGTCACTCACGACCAGGAAGAGGCGCTGGCCATGAGTGATTCTGTCGTGGTGATGGACGGCGGCGAGATATTACAGATAGGCAGGCCGGAGGATATATACAACGAGCCGGAAAACGCGTTCGTAGCGGACTTTATAGGCGAGAGCAATATCGTTGACGGCGTGATGATAAGTGACGGGACAGTAGAGATATTCGGGAGACGGTTTGAGTGCCTCGACAGGGGTTTTTCCCCGAGCGAGCCGGTTGACGTCGTCATACGGCCGGAGGACGTGGACATTGTGCCGCTCAGAGACGGTATGCTGACGGGAACCGTCACCAATATAATCTTCAAGGGCGTACACTACGACATCATTGTCGATTTTAAGGGTTTCAAGTGGTTAATCCAGACTACCGACATGTCGCCGGTCGGCGGAAGGATCGGCATCAAGATCGACCCCGACGGCATCCACGTCATGCCCAAATCCAGGTATTCGGGCATGTTCGGAGACTACTCGTCGTACTCGGCCGAGTATGACGAGATATCCGACGTCGCCGCCGAAGCGGAGACGGGCGACGCGCGGGAGGAATAGGTCATAAATATAACGAAAGGCATGGTCACAGCCATGAGTAATAACGGCGGCGCGGCAAAGAGGTTTTTCGGGCCGCGCGCGTTTGCGGCGCCTTATGTAGTGTGGATGGCGGCGTTTGTAGTGGCGCCGGTCGTGTTCGTCGTCATTTACGCCTTTACGTCCGGCGACGGGACGTTCACGGCGGAGAATTTTTTGGAGATGGGGCGGTTTGTGAGCGTGTTCGCGCGCTCTTTCTGGCTCGCGCTGGTTTCCACAGTCATTTGTCTCGCGCTCGGGTATCCCGCCGCGTATATTCTGGCGCGCGAGTCCAGGCGCGTCCGACGCGCGGTTATCGTCCTCATCATGCTGCCAATGTGGATGAATTTCCTGCTGCGCACGTTCGCGTGGATGTCGATACTCGAAAGAAACGGTCTGCTGAACCGCTTGCTCGGCGCGATTGGAATACCGCCGCTCGACATTATTTACACGCCCGCCGCCGTGATACTGGGCATGGTGTACAATTTCCTGCCGTTTATGATTCTGCCGATATACTCGGTTATAGTCAAGATCGACCGCAGTCTCGTCGAGGCGGCGGCGGATCTCGGCGCGACGCCGCGCGCCGTGTTTACGCGCGTCATAGCGCCGCTGTCGCTGCCGGGCGTTTTGTCGGGCGTCACGATGGTGTTTGTACCCGCCGTATCGACGTTCGTCATATCGAAGCTGCTCGGGGGCGGCAAGGAAATACTACTGGGGGATCTCATAGAGATGCAGTTTCGCGGCACGGCGTATAACCCGCGCCTGGGATCCGCCATAGCGCTGGTGATGATGGTCGTCGTCATAGTTTTCATGTATTTTATGAACAAATTCGGCGAGGGTGAGGAGGGCGTGTCGGTACTGTGATAAGTAAACCTTCCGTTCGCGGACGCCTGTGTACCGCGCTGATCATGGTGTTTCTCTACGCGCCGATATTCGTGCTGATAGCATTCTCGTTCAATGCGTCTAACTCACGCGCGGTGTGGTCCGGCTTCTCTCTGAGATGGTACAGGGAGTTGTTCGGCGACAGGTATATCCTCAACTCGTTTTATACGACAATCGCCGTGTCGGTCACCGCGGCGGCGGCGGCCACGGCGGCGGGAGCGGCGTCCGCCATAGGTCTGCACTACATGCGCCGCTCATGGCGGACGTCGCTGCTCTTCATCAACAACATACCGCTCATAAACGCAGATATTGTTACGGGCGTCGCGATGTGTCTGCTGTTTGTTTCGCTCAAGGCGTTTATTGATTTTGAGCTGGGATTCGGTACGCTGCTTATCGCGCACATAACGTTTAATATACCGTACGTGATACTGTCCGTAACGCCCAAGCTGTACGGTCTCGACGCGAACATGATGGACGCCGCGCGGGATCTCGGATGCACTTTTTTTGGCGCGATAAGGCGCGTCATGCTGCCCGAAATTATGCCCGGCATAGTCAACGGCGCGATAATAGCGTTCACCATGTCCATCGACGATTTTGTAATAAGCTACTTTACGGCCGGGTCGCGCTCTGAGACGCTGTCCATGACGATATACGCCATGACGCGCAAACGCATCAGCCCGGAGATAAACGCGCTGTCAACGCTGCTGTTCATATCGGTGCTGGCGCTGCTCGTCGTCATCAATATCAGGCAGAAACCTGCCGCGGAACAATAAATCACGTCTGTCGCGGCAAAGCCGCGGCAAGACGGACGCCACTATATATTCAAGGAGGATTTGGAAGGCATGGGAATAAAGAGGATCACAGGAGTTTTTTTGATTGCGGCCGCGCTGGTCGCGGCGGCGGCGGGCTGCGCGCCCGGGAATGTCGTCAACGTATACAATTGGGGCGAGTACATAGACGAATCGCTGCTGGAAGAGTTTGAGAAAGATACGGGAATCAAGGTCAACTACCGCACGTTTGAGACAAACGAGGACATGTACGCGAAGCTGAAGGCCGGCGGTTCGGATTACGACGTCATCATACCGTCCGACTACATGATAGGATGGCTGATTGAAGAGAACATGCTCGAAAAGCTCGACACGGCGAATATCCCGAACGTTTCGCTGCTCGATCCCGCGTACCGGAAACCGCAGTACGACCCGACCGGCGAATACTCCGTCGGGTACATGTGGGGTACGGTCGGGATTATATACAACACGACGCTGGTGGATGGCGATCCGACGAGTTGGGGCGCTCTGTTTGACGAGAAGTATTCCGGAAATATACTGATGATAGACAACCCGCGCGACGCGTTTGGCATAGCGCTGAAATATCTCGGTTACTCGCTCAACACGACGAATGAGGATGAGATCCGCGCGGCTTACGAACTGCTTGTCAAACAAAAGCCCATGTTGCTGGCGTACGTCACGGACACGGTGTTTGAAACGATGGAGGGCGGCAACGCGGCGATGGCGCCGTATTACGCCGGAGATTACATGACGATGAAGGAACAAAACCCGGATCTGGCGTTCTGTCTGCCGTCAGAGGGCTCCAACGTGTTCTCTGACGGGATGTGCATACCCAAGGGCGCGGCTAACAAGAAGAACGCGGAGCGCTTTATTGACTTCATGGCTTCGACGGAGGCGGCGCTGCGCAACATGGACGTCACCGGATACGTGTCGCTCAACCGGGAGGCGGCGGAGCGGCGCGCCGCGAGTCTCAGCGCGGAGGACGCCGCCGTCATGTTCCCGGACGACAGTGTCCTGGCAACCTGCGAGCCGTTTCTCAATCTCCCGCAGGAGACCCGGGAATTGTACAGCAGACTGTGGAGCGACTTGAGAACGTGAAAAAGATATTGGAACGCGATCAGTCAAGCTTTGCAAGTCACTCCGGCGGCCGGACGCGTATTATGTTTTTATTGTACAGCCATTTTGTGTAGAAGTACGTCACAGGCACGGTGGCGATGACGACGAAACCTTGCAGGTGCGATATTATCACGCCCGAGCCATCCGCGCCGAGCAGACTGTCGAGATGTAAAAACACGCTTATCCGCCTGTCAAACAGCGTTATCAGGGCGACAAACGCAGCGGGAATCAGCGCGCTTTTTATTCTGCCCTCCACCACAATTCCGCCGCCCGGAGAGCTGACCAGCGCGTTGACGATAAGACTTCCGAATATGGCGGGCAATGTGTTGGCGGACGCGACGCGCACGGCGGACGACGCCAGCAGCGGTTGAAATGGCGACGCCAGCAGCACCCCGACCGCCACGACGGCGGCGGTGACGAACGTGGCCGAGCATACGGCGATCGACGATACAATGTCCGAATCCTCTCCGCCCGGCTCGACGTTCATGAGTTTCAACGCGTTGTTTACGACGGGCAGCTTCAAATTGAGTACCTCACCCGTGATAAATGTGAGATAAACGGAACTGCCGAGGATTGGCGTGTAGTATATTACCTCGAACAGACTGGACGGCACAAAGATAATCAGCAGAGGCGCCGCCGAGCGGAATATGGCGCCCAGACTCGGCAGCTGCCCGAAGCATATGCCCAGAACGGTGGGGAGTCCCAGCATAACGGCAATGGCGCCCAGCATACCCGCGCGTCCCAGTCTGTGCATCGATTCGATATATGTCTCCCCGTCCATGTCAGCGGATTTCATATCAACCACCTCACTCATTTTTATTACGCAAAACGGTTCCATACCGCGCGGCTTGCCGCGCGTGCGCGGGACTCTAATTCAGCAGTCGTTCCCAGAGGACGGACGAGAGCATCGCGGCGACGACGCTTATGGTAAAACTGAACTCGTCGAGCCTTGTCGATTCGCGGCCACGTTTAAGTGCGGTCAGCGCGACGGTCGCCCCGGCGCCTGTCAGCATCGTCAGGAGCGATACCGAGAGGCGAAAAAGGAGAGGGACGGTGAACACGACGGCGATAGCGGTCATGTACGTGCCGACGCTCAAAGCGCTCCAACCCCTGTCGACCGCGCGCATCTTAAATATGCCGCGGTGTATGCGTCGTGAGATTACGGTCGAGATCACCATGCCCCCCATAATGCTGAGCGCCATGACGTATATGACGAGTACAAACTCCCGGCTGGACGCGGCGGCGATGTCCGTGACCCCGGCTGCGGAAAACGCCGTGTCGGCGGCGATTATCTCATACGTGACGTTGCCTATGACGGACAGACGCCACCATGACAGCGGAATGCCCAGCAGCGGCGCAAGGGTAAAAAATCCGACAAGCACCGCCACCGAGGGAACGAGCGCGTGCAGACTCGAAACTTTGACTATTCTCACAAGCTGGCGCCGCGTGTAGCCTGTTTTCAGCGCGCGGCGCCACGATTTCCGCATGACGACCAGGGTAAGGCCCAAAATATAGGCGATACCCGCGGCGACGGTCAGATATGTTATCCGGTGTCCGGATGCGTCAAGATAACTCATGTTATTCGTCTGTCATTCCACCAGCTTCATGCTGGCGGCTATCCATACGGCGTCCGCGGTGTTCTTTGCGCCCAGTTTTGAGTATACCGTTTGCAGCAACAGCTTCACGGCGTTTACCGATATATTTCTGTTATAGGCAATCTCCGTCCGGGACAGCCCGTGGCACAGATCTGTCAATATCTCCTTCTCCTTGGCCGTGAGCGCGAAAAGCTTCTCATTGAGTTTGTTGTAATTGCGGTACTCCGTGATGACGTAGCTGAGCGTCTTTGCGTACGCGGAGGATTTTTTGTGTATCTTCACGAGCCACGCCTGCGGTATCTCACACGCGCCGTCGCGCATCGCGGCGGCCGTCAGCGTGCGCATGTCTTTCCCCATCTCGATAAACGGCATGTCCAGTTCCTCCGCAAGGGAGATATCGTACGCCTGTGTAAGCGTCTTGATTGCGCCGCTCCTGTCGCCGGAATTGTATTTGCAGATTGCCCGGAGAACCGTTACCTCGAGTTTTCCGATGAGGAAAGCCTCCAGCCCGTATCTGCCGTCCTGCCCCTCCAGCGCCGCCAGCACCGCGTAATACTTCTTTTCCGCCAAAAAGCACTTGGCCTGCACCAATTTTTCCAGACCGTATAACAGCGTATTCAGATCGCTTTTTTCAAAGTCGCTCTTGAGCCACCCGGCGACGCGGTCTATTTGTCTGATGTGCGCGAAAAACCAACCGCACGCGATATCATACAGCGTATAGCCGCCCAGAAATTCGGGATTGTCGAGCTGTGATTTCAACTGTTCAAGCACACCGTGAAACCCGCCGGTATTGCCCATGTGAATGTATATTCTCAACAGCAGGAGAAGCGCGCGGTTTTCTATCTGAAACTGTTCCGCCCCGCGCGCCTTTTCGATTGCCTGATGCGCCAGACCTTCCGCCTTTTTTACGTCCGCCTTGAAATACGCGGCTTCACAGCCGGCCAAGTCCGCCATGCCGCACATCATGCCGTTTTTTGATTCTATAACGTAATCGACATAGCCCTGAAACGCATCTATGCCGCGCTGCAATGAGCCCTTGTCCGCGGGATATCCGACGCGCGATACATATGAGCTTACAAGCGCGCGTTCACGCGGGCCTCTCGTCATGCCGCCGCTCAGTTTGAAATAGCGGTATCCGCGCTCAAGATGGCTTCCGTGATCGCGAATGCCGGTATACAGCGCCGTGTATATGCCTACAAAACCGAGATTCAGGTAACATTCGGACAGTACCCAGCAGTTTTCGGGAGTTTCCGGTTTCGCCTCGAACGAGGCGATTGTAGCATTGGCTAATGCCGCGGCGTCGTCAAAGCGGGCGAGGCTCTGCAACAGTTTGATCTTAATTATGTAGAGCTCCGCGTTTTCGCGGTACGCGCGCTCCGGAAGTCTGCCCAGTATATCGAGCAGGAACTCTGCCACGCGGGCCGGCGTCATCCTCGTGAGGGTATACGCGCTTTCCGCGACTCCGCCGTAATCGCCGGCTTTTTCGCAGTACGCTATCGCGTCCAGTTTGTCGCCGTCCCGGGCGCACCGGCGCGCCGCGCGAATGTATACGTCGCGCTTCTCGTCGTCGGAGAGTATTTCCTGCCGCAGCTTGAGATATTCTAGGAACAAGTGGTGTATCCTGTAGACGCCTGTGTACGCGTCAAAACGGATGAATGAGCTGATTTTTCGCATCTCGCCGATCAGCGCCTCGTCGTCGCACAGCTCGGCAAGCAGGGAAGGGGAGAGGTGATTTATCAGCGACAGTTTCGCCAGAAGTTTCTGCAAACTATCGGACGCCGCGGAGAAAATCTCCGTATCTATCAGTTTAAATACATTCGACTTCATAGCGGACAGCGCGTAGTCCTTGTGCCACAGCCCGTTTTGGAGGGACATGCCGATCAATATGACGGCGAACGCCCAGCCGTCGGTGACGGAGTGGATTTCCGCTACGGCTTCCGGCGTCAAAGTGATGTCGAGCATCTTCAAATACCGAACAATCTCGTCACGACTGAACCGCAGTGTGTCCTCGTTAATCTGGGATATGACTCCCTTTGACAACATGCCTATGGCATTTATATCCGGCTGTGTGCGCGATATGAGTATGGCGGTGACGTTTTCAAGGCGCTCGAGCGCGGTTTTCTCTATAAATTGCAGTATGGGTCTCGAGGTTATCCGGTGAAAGTCGTCCAGAACTATTATGAATTTGAGTTCAGGAGGCGTCTCGTTTTTTATGAGGGAGAAGAATTGCTCAAACTTCCGCTGCGTCTCCGGGAAACCTATGGAGAGCATCTTGGCCGCGAACGCCTTATCGCGCGTCGAGACGGCGTTTGTAAGGCTTTCCCAGAATTTTTCGCTGAAATTATCAAATTCATTGATCTGGAGCCATATTTTTATCGCGCGGTAATTTCGCAAAAACGAGTACACCGCCTGTGTTTTTCCGTAACCCGAGCCCGCCACGACTGTCACGAGCGGATATTCCACGGCTTTGTCGAGCAGAGCCGATATATCGGAGCGCTCCAGCAACGCGCGGCCCTCGCCGATGACGGCTTTCGCGCTCTTTGCAAAGAGCGGCTTCCGTCCGGCGGACGTCGTCGGACCCGTCATCCGCGTTTTACGTCGGCGAGCGGGGAGCGGCGCGCGGCGTCCCGGAGACTGTCGCTCTCCACATGCGTGTATATCTGCGTCGTGTTCAGATGTTCGTGCCCGAGCATCTCCTGCAGAGTCCTGACATCGACGCCGTTTTTCAGCATTAGCGTCGCCGCCGTGTGGCGCAGCTTGTGAGACGAGTACTTCGACCGCTCAAGGCCCGCTTCCAGCAGATGCTTCTTGACAAGCGCGTGTACGGTGGAACGGCTGATGCGTCTTCGGCGGCCGGACAGAAAAAACGCTTGTTTATCTATTGCGGCGATATTCTTCCTGACATCCAGATACGCGTTTATCGCGTCCGCGCAGGCGTCGTTGATGAATACGACGCGCTGTTTGTTTCCTTTGCCGGTGACGCGCAGCGAATCGCCCGATATATCGCCGAGATCGAGCCCCACAAGCTCTGAGACCCTCAGACCGCAGTTGAGAAAAATAGTAAGTATGCAGTAATCGCGGTCGGCGTTCGCGCCCGTGGCGGACGCCGACAACAGTTGCTTACTCTCATCGAGACTGAGGAAGCGGGGGAGTGTTTTGGCCGATTTCGGCGAATCGAGGTCCTGTACGGGATTGCTTTCAAGCAGGTGCGTCTTGACGGTCAGATACTTGTAGTAGGAGCGGATAACCGCAATCTTACGCGACCGCGAGGCGGCGCACAGGCCGCGCCCGGAACCGCCGCCCGTGGTATTCGGGCGGTCACGCGCGAGAAACGCCAAGTATTCGTAAATATCGGACAGTTTAATGCTCCGGACGAAATCGATGTCCACATCGGAGATGGAGATCGCCGAAAAATCCATGTCGCGCGGCACGTCGTTTTTATACAGCTTCATGAACCGGAAAAATGTCCGCAGGTCCAGGAAGTATTCGTCCACGGTTTTTCTTGAATGGCCCTTAATTGTCTCGTGGTATGTAAGAAAATCCCGGATCACGTCGGGAGCTTCCGAGCGGTAGTCCATGACAAACCTCCGTGTATGCGTGCGATCTTGAGAACGTGAGCGTCCATCCGGCGGGCGCGGGTCTTGAGGGGAGATGTTCGCGGAGAGATCCTGTTCGGCGTGAAGTTTGACGTAATTGAACAAAATAAAAATTTTGTTCAATCGAGAGGAGTGACGGCCGTCGGATTTACGGCGAATTGCCCTCAATGGCGGCGCCGGAAAATATTCGGCGGCGACAATAGCACATCCTACGAATCATAGAGAATGATTGTAATATTCCGCATTTTCTGGGGATTTATTCCCCGGAAATGCTCTTTGCGAGCCGCGCACGGCGAGATCTCCTCTCCCGTGACTCGTTTGTGATGGCAAAGCCATCACAAACGAAATTATTCATAGTATATACTGCTTGCGCGAAAAACGCAATACTGCTATAATACGAATGATTTCGAAAAAGGGGTGATTTTTAATGGGAACATACGGCAAAAGCAACCGAGAGCTCAAATTTGAGATCATGAAAAAACATTTTCAAGACGGAGTCAGCGTCAGAGAACTCGCCGAGACGTACGGTTTCCCTATACCGACTGTCTACGGCTGGCGGAGCCAGTACAGGACGCACGGCGCCAACGCCTTCATAGGCTGCGGAAACAGCCGGTCTACCGAAAGTGAGATTGCCAGGCTGAGGAGCGAAAACATCCGCTTGAAAAACGAGAGGTCACGTCTGCTGAGCGAGCTTGGGTATGACGCGCGGCATTTCGATGAAAACGCGTAAACAATGTCACAAATCAGTGTATCAAACCTCACGTTCGCGTATGACGGCAGCTGCGACAATATCTTTGAGGACGTGAGCTTTCGGATAGACACAGACTGGAAGCTCGGTTTTATAGGACGCAACGGGCGCGGCAAGACCACGTTTTTGAAGCTGCTTCTCGGTGAGTATGAGTACGGCGGGACTATCAGCGCGAGTGTGAATTTTGAGTATTTCCCGTACGTCGCGGCGCCCGGGCGCAAAACCGCGCTGGATGTCGTTGAGAGAATATGTCCCGGCTGCCCCGAATGGAAGCTGCAAAGAGAGCTCGCCGCGCTCGAATTGCCGGAGAATATTCCCGGCCGGGATTACGACACGTTATCTAACGGGGAGCGCACAAAGACACTGCTCGCCGCGCTGTTTCTGCGGGAAAACAGTTTTCTGCTCATCGATGAGCCGACGAACCACTTGGACGCGCGCGGGCGCGAGCGCGTCAGCCGCTATCTCAGCGGCAAACGGGGCTTCATACTCGTCTCACACGACAGGGCGTTTCTTGACGGATGCATAGACCACGTCATCTCGATTAACCGCGCGAATATAGAGGTTCAGCGCGGCAATTTCTCGTCATGGATGGATAACAAGCGGCGTCAGGACGAATTTGAACTCGCGGAAAACGAGCGGCTGAAAAAAGAAGCGGGAAGGCTCGCCGAATCCGCGCGCCGGATGGCGGACTGGTCGGACACCGTGGAATCGACGAAATACGGCGCACGGAATTCCGCGGCCGTGGTGGACCGCGGATATATCGGACACAAGTCCGCAAAGATGATGAAACACGCGAAAACAACGGCCGCGCGTCGGCTGAGAGCCGTCAAGGAAAAGTCCGAGCTGCTCAAAAATATAGAGGAGTCCGAGCCGCTGAAAATAACGCAGCTTGAATATCACTCAAACCGCCTCGTCTCGCTCGAAGACGTCGCGGTTTTTTACGGCGGCAGACGCGTATGCCATAACGTAAATTTCAACATGGATAAGGGCGACCGGCTGGCGATTCGAGGCGGGAACGGTTCCGGCAAGACGAGTGTGTTGAAATTGATCCTGGGCGAAGAAATCAAGCACACGGGAGAGGTAAAAACCGGCAGCCGTCTCGTCATATCATACGTGCCGCAGGACACTTCGCATCTTGCCGGAGACCTCTCGGACTACGCGCGGATAAAAGGGATCGACGAGAGCCTTTTCAAGGCGATACTGCGCAAACTCGGTTTCTCCCGCGTTCAGTTTGAAAAGGATATCCGGGATTTCAGCGAGGGTCAGAAGAAAAAGACGCTCATAGCGGGCAGCATGTGCGAAAAGGCGCATCTGCTCGTGTGGGACGAACCGCTCAATTACATCGACGTCATATCCCGTATGCAGATTGAGAACCTGCTGCTTGAGTACGCGCCGACTCTCCTGTTCGTCGAGCACGACGGCGTGTTTTGCGACAAAATAGCGACAAAAACGGCGGATTTGTAAGTATACGCTTTAGAACAGCGACATCTGGCTGGACTCCGGCATGTCGCCGAACGCGCCGAGCTCGCGCAGCTGCTCGATGTTCGCCGCGGATACCTTTGAGCAGTACGCCGCGAGATCCTCCACCGAGATGAATTGAAGCGCGCGCCGCTTGTCCGCAATCTCACGCGCCGCGATCTCTCCGAGACCGCTGATCGACACGAACGGAGGGCGCAGCCGCCCATCGCCCGTCACCGTAAACTTCACCGCGTCCGACTTGTACAGATCGATGCCGGCGAATTCAAAACCGCGCATATAAAACTCATAGCAGACCTCCAATGTGGTGAGCAGATCCTCATCCCTCGACGTGGCTTTCCTGCCGCTGATCGCCTCGCGTATAGCGCGTATTTTCGCCAGTACAAGATCCGTTCCGCGCGCCATGTACGCGACGTCGAAAGCGTCCTTCTGACTCCGTCTGTAGAAATACGCGCCGTAGAATTCGAGCGGCCTGTGTACTTTGAACCACGCTATGCGAAACGCCATCATGACGTACGCGACGGCGTGCGCTTTGGGAAACAGGTACTCTATCTTACCGCACGATTCGATATACCACTCAGGTACGCCCAGACGCCTCATGTCGTCGCCTGTTCCGCCGGGCAGTCCCCTGCCCTTGCGCACGCTCTCCATTATCTGAAACGCCGGTTTTTCGTCCATGCCTTTTGATATGAGGTACAGCATTATATCGTCCCGGCACCCTATCGTCTCACCGATGCTTGCCGCGCCGCTCATGATGATGTCGCGCGCGTTGTTCGTCCACACGTTTGTCCCGTGCGAGAAACCCGACAACCGCACGAGCGTGTCGAACTTGTCGGGCCGCGTCTCACTCAACATCTGACGCGTGAAACCGGTGCCGAATTCCGGTATTCCCAGCGAGCCCGTGTCGCCTATGACGGGGTCGCCCGCGGGCAGCCCCAGCGGAGACGGCGAGGTGAATATCGCCATCGTCTCCGGGTCGTCGAGACGAAGTTCCCGCGCGTCTATACGCGTCATGTCCTCGAGCATCTTCAGCATTGTGGGGTCGTCGTGTCCCAGCTCGTCGAGTTTGAGCAGATTGTCCTCCATGCAATGGTAGTCGAAGTGCGTCGTGACGACGCCGGCGCCCGTGTCGTCGGCGGGGTGCTGCGCCGGGCAAAAATCGACAATCTCCATATCCTGCGGTATGACTACAAGCCCGCCCGGATGCTGTCCCGTTGTGCGTTTGACTCCGACGCAGCCGAGCGCCAAACGCCTCTCCTCTGCGACGGAGACCGCGCGCTGCGTTTTTTCCAGATAGTTTTTGACATAACCGTACGCCGTCTTGAACGCTATCGTGCCTATAGTACCCGCCCGGAAAACATGGTCGGCGCCGAATATCTCGTTTGTGTATTTGTGGGCGTTCTGTTGGTATTCTCCGGAGAAGTTGAGATCAATGTCCGGAACCTTGTCGCCGCCGAAGCCCAAAAACGTCTCAAACGGGATGTCAAACCCGTCCTTAATAAGCTCGCAGCCGCATACGGGACAGACCTTATCCGGCATGTCGGCGCCGCAGCCGAAGCCATTTGGGGCGCCGGATTCAAAATCGGTTAGCCTGCACTTAGGGCAACGATAGTGCGCCGGCAGCGCGTTGACCTCCGTTATACCCGCCAGAAACGCGACGATCGACGAGCCGACGCTGCCGCGCGAGCCGACAAGATACCCGTGCGCGACGGAATCCGCCACCAGCTTTTGCGCGGTCATATAGATGACGTCGTAATTGCGATCCAAAATGTCGCGCATCTCCGTTTCGACGCGCCGGGCGACAATTTCGGGAGGGTTCTCCCCGTACAGATCGCGCAGACGCCCGTATACGAGCGCGCGCAGTTCCTCGGCGCTGCCCTCCAGTTTGGGCGCGAACAGCTTCTTAGCGGGCGGCAGCGGCCGCGTCGTCTCACACATGTCGGCTATCATGCGGGAATTGGCGACGACGACTTCATAGGCCGTATCGCGTCCCAGATAGGAGAACTCCTCAAGCATTTCGTCAGTCGTCCTGTAGTACAGGGCCGTCGTGTCGTCGGCCGATCCGTATCCCTTTGAAGTGAGCAGTATCCGCCTGTATATTTCGTGCTCCGGATCGAGGAAATGCACGTCTCCCGTGGCCACCACGGGTTTGCCGAGTTGTTTGCCAAGCTCGACGACGCGCCGGTTGAATTCGCGCAGCTGCTCGACGCTTTTAGCGCGCGGTCTCTCCCCCGCTAACATAAAATAGTTGTTGCAAAGCGGCTGAATCTCCAGATAGTCGTAGAATTGCGCTATGCGCCGCAGTTCAAACTGCCCGGCACCGTCCGTTATACGCCTGAATACCTCCCCCGCCTCGCAGCCCGAACCTATTATCAGCCCGTCTCTGTGGCGTGTGAGTACGCTTTTCGGAATTATCGGATTTTTGCCGATGAATTCCAGATGACTTTTTGTGATAAGCGTGTACAGGTTGCGAATACCGGCCTGAGTGCGCGCGAGTATTATTATGTGGTTGGGTCTGAAGCCACCCTTTTTTATCTGCCCGAGCAGCGATTCCTCGCCGCTCAGATGTCCGTTTATAGCGTCGAGCTCCGTGACGCCCCTCTCTCTCAGTTCCTTAAAAAAACGCGTCAGGATCGCGCCCGTGACGGCGGCGTCGTCAACTGCCCTGTGGTGATTAAATGACGACAATCCCAAATAACCCGCGACATCGCTCAAGCCGTGCCTGCGGAACTCCGGAAACAGGGAACGCGAAAGCGTCAGCGTGTCTATGTAGGCGGGTGAGAAATCGACTCCGCTGCGGCGGCGAACTTCGTGTATGAAGCCTATATCGAACGGCGCGTTGTGCGCGGCCAGCGTCCTGTCCCCGGCAAATTCGAGGAACGCCTCGACCGCGAGCTCCTGTGACGGCGCGCCCGCGACGTCTTGATCCTTGATTCCGGTAAGACGCGTTATCTCCGGCGGGATTGGTCTGCCGGGGTCGGCAAACGTATGAAAGCGCTCCGTCTCGCGCCCATCGCGCATAATGACGGCGCCTATTTCCGTTATGGCGTCGTCGCGCGCGGACAGTCCTGTAGTCTCGATATCGAACACAACTATCTCATCCCGCGCGGAACCCCTGCGCGCGCCGAACACGGCGGGACGGCTGTCGACATCGTTCAAGAAATAGCCCTCCACGCCGTATATGACCTTTATCTTGTCGCCGGCCGCTTTCATGGCGTCCGGGAACGATTGCACAACGCCGTGGTCCGTTATGGCTATCGCCGGATGCCCCCACTCGATCGCCCGCTTCACCGCGGCCTCCGTATCGGTCAGAGCATCCATTGCCGACATACGCGTGTGCAGATGCAGTTCCACGCGTTTGCGCTCCGCCGCGTCGCGCCTGACAGGACGCTCGCACGTCTCTATACTGTCCGGCTTCATCACTATTTCGCCGTTGTCGTACTTGCTCTCGGAGAGCTCGCCGGAGACAGTGAGGTAAGACCCCGGCTTGATAAAATCCGTCACCCGCCCGATCTCCGCCGCGTCGTCTCCGCCCAGGAATTTCTTGACGTGGAGCGAGCCCGTGTAGTCGGTAATGTAGAAAGACAGCAGCCAAGCGCCGCCTTTTGTCGTGCGGCTGTCCGTCTCGAACACCTCTCCGCGCACCGTGGCTTTACCGACATACTGCGCCAAATCGCCTATCGGCGTCACCTTGCCTCGTCCGCGCGGCTTCCCGAGAACGGTCCGAGTCCGCTTTTTTCCCTTCGCGCCGGCCGCGGCGTTCGCGCTGCGCATCGACGCCGCTATTTTCACGGACTCCAGCCCCAGACTCGCCGCCAGAGCCGACTCGGCAGCGGCGATATCGACAGGCGCGGCCGGCTTGTTGAGACGGACGTCAAGCACCGCCCGCCGCCCGCCGTTCTCCGACTTGCCGGACAGGACGCGCGCGCCGTCGAATGTTTCCGGCAGCGCGCCGTTTTTCCGCAGCTTCGCGAGTTCGGCGTCGAACCCGGCGCCCGCGTCCGCCGCGCGTACTGTCTCTTTTTCGCTCAATTCATCCTCCGGTTTCATTGTTATGACCATGCCTTTCGTTTTACTTCAAAGCGCAAAGCGACCGTAAAAAGCGCGGTCACAATGCGCCTGTCTCGTGTCTTCGTCTCAATCGTCACTTTTTTCGATTGACATCGCCGCGTAAGCGTTGAGCGACATGTCGGCGCGAACGCCGGACAGGTACTCATAGTACCCCTGACAGCCGATCATCGCGGCGTTATCTCCGCAGAGGGAGAGCGGCGGCATATACAGTCTGCGCCCGTCGGCGCGCGCCGCCCTCACAAAGTCGCCGCGTATGCGGGAGTTGGCCGCCACCCCTCCGGCGATGGCTATCTTGTCGCGTCCCAGCTCGCGCGCCGCGCCGATCACGCGCGGCACGAGCGCGTCGCTCACCGCCGCTGAAAATGAGGCCGCGAGCGAGCGCGTATCTACCGCCTCTCCGCGCCGCGCCGCCGAGCGCAACACATTTATGACGGCAGACTTCAGCCCGGAAAACGACATATCGTACGGGCGGCCTTCAACGGCGGCGCGCGGCAGCTTATACGCCGCGTCGTCGCCGCCGCGCGCGAGTTCGTCAATCCGCTTGCCCCCCGGGTAGCCCAGCCCGAGCGCTCGCGCGACTTTGTCGAAGCACTCCCCCGCCGCGTCGTCGCGCGTTTCGCCTATGACGCGTATATCGGTGTAGCCCTTGACGTCTGCTATCATGCTGTTGCCGCCGGACACGATGAGACACAGAAACGGCGGCTCAAGCTCCGGAAACGCTATGTAGTTCGACGCGACGTGTCCTCTTATGTGGTGTACGGGTATGAGCGGGACGCCAAGCGAAAACGCCGCTCCCTTCGCAAAACTCACGCCGGCCAGCAGCGCGCCTATGAGCCCCGGTGCGTATGTGACCGCCACGGCGTCAAGCTCCCCGCGAACCGCGCCCGCCTTTTGCAGCGCCGAGTCGGCGAGTTCCGTTATGACCTCCACGTGCGAGCGCGAGGCTATCTCCGGCACGACCCCGCCGTACAGAGCGTGCTTATTGACTTGCGAGAATATCTCGTCGGCCAGCACCGTGCGGCCGTCCCGCGTGACAGCGACGGCCGTCTCGTCACACGATGTCTCTATAGACAGTATCAGCACGCCGCGCCCTCTCTCTCCAACAGATTTTTCTCCATCAAAATCGCGTCCCCGCGCGGATTTGCGTAGTAGCCCGCGCGCCGGCCCGATACGGCGAAGCCGCGCCGCGCGTACATCGCAAGCGCCGCCGCGTTATCCGCGTGTACTTCGAGCAGCAACCGCGCGGCCCCGGACGCCGCCGCGCGCGTCTCGGCGTCCGCCAGCAGCATAGATCCCACCCCGCGTCTCCTGGCGTCCGCCGATACCGCGACGCAGAGCAGCTCCGCCCAGTCGGAATAACACCGCGTGACGGCGTATCCGAGTACCTCTCCGCCGTCCGCGGCAAGCGCGAATCGGGAGTGTGGTCTGCCGGTTTCCTCAAGCAGCGAGCCGTGCGACCACGGCCGCAAAAACGGACCGCTCCCGATCCCTAGCACGGCCCGCACGTCGCCCGCAGCCGCGCTGACAATGCGCGTCATTTCGCGTCGTACCAGCTCTTGCCCGAGCGCGTCTCCGCGACGAGCGGCACTGACAGGCTTGTCACGTTTTCCATTTCCTCGCGCAGCAGAGCCTTTACGGCGCCCAACTCATCCTCCGGACACTCGACTATCAACTCGTCGTGTACCTGAAGTATCAGGCGCGATTTCAGCCCGTCTCCGGCCATACGGCGCGAGACGTTTATCATGGATAGCTTAATAATGTCGGCCGCCGTACCCTGTATCGGCATATTCAGCGCAACGCGCTCCCCGAAGAGGCGTATATTGCGATTGGGCGACCTGAGCTCCGGCAGTTCGCGCCTCCGGCCGAACAGCGTCGTGACGCAGCCGTCGGTTTTCGCGCGTTCGACTATGTCTTTCATATACGCGCGCACGTCGCTGAAATTCTCAAGATACCCGTCGATATACGACTGTGCCTCCCGCACGGCGACGCCGAGATCGCCAGCGAGCGAGAACGCCGATATGCCGTAGACGATGCCGAAATTGACGGCCTTGGCCCGCCTGCGCTGGAGCGGCGTCACGCTGTCGCGCGGGACTCCGAAAATCTGGCTCGCCGTCTCCGTGTGGATGTCTCCGCCGCTGCGGAACACCTCCGCCATGCGCGCGTCGCCGGCGATGTGCGCGAGGATCCTAAGCTCTATCTGCGAGTAGTCGGCATCGACGAGCATATTCCCCTCTCCCGCCGCGAACATCTTGCGGATCTGCCCGCCCTGCTCCGTCCTGACGGGAATATTCTGCAAGTTAGGCTTGGCTGACGAAAGGCGGCCCGTAGCCGTCACCGTCATCTGGAAGCTCGTGTGTACGCGCCCTTCGGCGTCCGCGTCCCGCACGAGCGCGTCGGCGTACGTCGCCTTTAACTTCGACAGGAGCCGATATTCCCTGACGAGATCGACTATTTTGTGCTCGCCCGCCAGGCTGTCAAGCACCTCGGCGCTCGTCGAATAGCCCGTCTTTTTCTTTTTCGGCGCGGGCAGCTTCAACTTGTCGAAGAGTACGGCGCCGAGCTGTTTCGGGGAATTGAGATTAAAATGCTCGCCCGCTTCCGCGTAGACATGTTCCTCAATGCGCTTCATTTCGCCGGCAAGCGACCGGCCGTAGGCCGCAAGCGCGTCCCTGTCCACCGCGAAGCCGGCAAGCTCCATATCCGCAAGCACGGAACACAGCGGCAGGTCGATGTCGCGGTACACGCCGTCGAGTTTTTCACTCTCCAGCGCTTTTGGGAGCGCGATGCGCAGATCCCGCACCGCCGCCGCGGCCCATGCGGGAGCGGCGCTCTTTTTCCCGTCGTCCTCCGACTCGGACTCATCGCCGCCGAACATGGTTATCTGGCAGCCGTCCGGGGCGTCCTCATCCTCCGGCTCTCTTGCCGTGTACCCGCAATATACGGCGGTCAACCGCCCCAACTCATACGCGCTCTCTGTGGGCGCGAGCAGATACGCCGCCAGCGCGGTATCGAACTCCCACCCGTCCGTCTCCACGCCGCGCGCGCGAACCCGGCGGATGATGTCTTTTATGTTGTGTCCCGCCTTCTTTACACCGCTCCCGAATATCTCGCGGAGCAGCTGCTCATATTGCGGGGTCGAGTCGGAACTTATGACAAACACGTCCTCGGAGCCGTCCGTCACCGCGACAGAGTCGAATTCCTGCGATACGTACAGCGACGCGCACGGGGACGACCGCAGGCGCGCCAGCATTATCGACGCGTCCGCCCGGGTGGATACGCTCACGGCGGAAAACGCGCGGCGCTCCGTCCGGTCCGTCTCCGGGCTCGCGCCGCCGGGCGCCGCGAGCCCCAGTTTTTCCGTCAGCGTAAAAAACTCGAGCTTTTGAAATATGCCGTGCAGCGCGTCGTTATCCGGCTCGCGCAGTATGCTGCCCTCCGGCTCGAAATCTATGGGCGCGTCGCAACGTATCGCCGCCAACTCGTACGACATGAACGCCGAGTCGCGCCCCGCCTCGAGTTTCCTGCGCACGTGCTCCTTGATGTCCGGCGAATCCAGATTGGCATATACGTCCTCCATCCCTCCAAAGCGGCGCAGCAGCCCCGCGGCCGTTTTTTTGCCGATGCCGGGTACGCCGGGAATGTTGTCGGACGAGTCTCCCATCAGCGCCTTGAGATCGACGATTTTTTCCGGCATGAATCCGTACTCGTCGATAAACGCGCGCTCGCTGTAGTCCGTTGTTTCCGTCTTTCCCATCCGCGACCTGACGTGCTTGACCGTCGTGCGTTCGGAAATCAGCTGGAAGCTGTCGCGGTCGCCCGTCACGATGACACAGTCCCATCCGGCGCTCTCACAGCGCTTGGCGACGGCGCCCAATATGTCGTCGGCCTCCCAGCCGGCCAGTTCATAGCGCCGTATACGCATGGCGTCAAGGATGCTCTTCATTATCGGCATCTGCTCCGCAAGCTCTTCCGGCATTCCCGTGCGCTGCGCCTTGTAGTCGACAAAGCGCTCGTGGCGAAACGTCGGCGCGGGCAGGTCAAACGCCACGCAAAGGGCGTCGGGCTTGTCCTCGCGCAGAAGCTTTTGCAGGATGTTCACGAAGCCGTAAATCGCGTTCGTATGCGTGCCGTCGCTGGCCGTAAGCTCCTTCACTCCGTAATACGCTCTGTTTATTATACTGTTTCCGTCCAGCGCCATCAGCCTCATACCGCGCCCTCCGATCATCTTCTCGGTCGCAATTATATACCCGGACGGCTGAAAAGTCAAAGCGCGCGCCCGGAGAATAATTTCGTTTGCGGCAGTTTTCGCTCTCCCGTCCTTTTCGCCTACGGCGAAAAGAATTTTTGCGGAGGAGTGCGTCTCGTGCGACGGAGCAAAAATTGTAATATTCCGCATTTTCCGGGGATTTACTCCTCGGAAAATGCTCTTTGCGAGCCGCGCACGGCGAGAACCAAGCCCCGTGACTCGTTTGTGATGGCGAAGCCATCACAAACGAAATTATTCAAATGGAAAACCGCTGGTGTTTTGTATCGCGATATGCTATACTGACGCAAACGGGGTCTCAAACCTCACGCCGGACGGCAAAAAAAACGGTGAAGGGGACTGGCATTTGCAACTGAAATCAATAGAAATTCACGGCTTTAAGTCGTTTCCGGAAAAGACGCTCTTAGAATTTGAAAAGCCCGTGACCGTCATAGTAGGACCGAACGGGAGCGGTAAATCAAACATTTCAGACGCGATGCTCTGGGTGATGGGCGAGCAGTCCTCGCGCGCGCTGCGCGGAGGGAAGATGGAGGACGTGATATTCGGCGGCACGGCGACGAGGGCGCAGATGGGCTTCGCGGAGGTGTCGCTCAATCTGAACAATTCGGACGGCGCGTTTAACGTAGAGTACTCCGAGGTTGTGCTGACGAGGCGCTATTACAGGTCGGGAGAGAGCGAATACTACATAAACCGTTCCGCCGCTAGGCTGCGCGACATAAGCGAGATGCTGATGGATACGGGCCTGGGGCGCGAGGGGTACAGCATAATAGGACAGGGAAAGATAGACGAGATATTGTCCGCCAGAAGCAAAGACAGGCGCGGGATTTTTGAAGAGGCCGTGGGCATATCGCGTTTCAGGCACAAAAAAGAGGAGGCGGAACGCAAACTTCAGCACACGGATGAGAATTTACTGCGGGTGAACGACAAGATCTCCGAGCTGGAACTGCAGGTGACGCCGCTTCGGCAGCAGGCCGAAACGGCTAAAAAATACCTGCTCCTGCGCGACGAACTGCGCGGGCTGGAGATATCCGTCTGGGCGGATAGCCTTGACAAGCTAAAAGACAGGATACACGCGCTTGAGGACGAGAGCGCGAAGGCCAAAGTCAAGCTCGAGAGCGCGACCGCGGAGCTTGACGCCGCGTACAAGAGCGCCGAGATGTTCTCGGAGCGTATGCGCGGGAAGGACATGGAGTCCGACAGTGTGCGCGAGCGCATAACGGCCGCGCAGGAACGGCGCGCCCAGCTCGACGGCGAGGAGGCGGTGTACAAGCTCCGGCTTGAAAACAATGCGCAGCAGATTGAGCGCGCGAAACAGGAGCTTCTCCAGCAAGAGAGCAGGGCCGGGGGACTTGGCGCGCAGATATCCGAACGTGAGGAACGCGTCGCGCAGATAGACGACGGACGCTCCTCGCTGCGCGGGCGGATGGACGACTGCATAAACGCGCTGCGGGAAATGGCTGAGTCGGCGGACGCGAACGCGGGCGAGCTGGGCGCGCTGATGGTGAAAGAGCAGGAAACGCGCGACGAAACGGCGGAACTCAAATCGCGGCTGTCCGCGCTCGCCGCCCGGACGCAGGACATGCTTGACCGCGATGCCGCCGCCGCCGCCGGGATGTCCGCGATGGGAGAGAAACTCACGCAGCTCCGAAACGACCGCGACAGTCGCCTGGGAGATCTCGACGACGCCCGCGAAAAGGCTGTCGGTCTCGGCAACGCGGTGAGCGGACATGTCAGGCTGCTGGAGGGCAGGAGCAAAAAAGCGGCCGACGCGGAGAGCGCGTGTTCCCGTCTGCGGATGGAGTTTGGCGCGGCTAAATCCAGAATAAGTCTTCTCACGGAAATGGAACGCGAATATCAAGGGTATTCAAAAGCGGTTAAATATGTCCTTCAGGAGTCGGCCAGGGGCGCGCTGAAACGCATACGCGGCACCGCCGCGGGATTGCTTCGCGTACCCGACGGATATGCCCTCGCCATCGAGACGGCTCTGGGCGGCGCCATGCAGAACATCGTCGTGGACACGGAGGACGACGCGAAAGCGGCCATCGGTATGCTCAAGCGCCGCGACGTCGGCCGGGCCACTTTCTTGCCCATATCGTCCGTGCGCGGCGTCCGACTGCGCGAACAGGGCTTGGAGCGCGAGGCGGGCTTCGAGGGGATAGCGTTGGATCTCATTCAGTTTGACGGCGCGTTTACGCGCGTTTACGAGAGTCTTCTGGGCAGGGTGGTCGTAGCCGACAATCTGGACAACGCCATTGCGATTGCGCGCAGGTACGGAAACAGGTTCAAGATAGTCACGCTTGACGGACAGGTGATAAACGCCGGGGGATCGATGACGGGCGGCTCGACGTCGAAGGGCGCCGGCGTCATATCGCGCGCGAACGAACTGGAGCAGTTGGGGGAGCAGGCGCGCATTCTGGAAAACAGCTTGGCGGACGCCGAGAAACGGACGGAGGAATCGGCGCGCGAAACGGCGGCGGCGGAGTACGCGCTGGAGACGGCGCGCGACGAACTGCGATCCGCGGAGGACGCCGTGTTGAAGCTGGAGATAAATCTGCGGCACTGCGAACAGCTGATCGAGGCCGCGGAGATAAGTCTCCGGTCACAAAAGACGGAGATTTCCGGAATTCAGACGCGCCTTGCGGATCACGCCGCGGAGACGGATGAACTGCGCGCGAAAATCGACGCGTCCGAGGCGGCCGCCGCCTCACTGCGCGATATCATCGGCGCGCGCGCGTCGGACGGCGAGCGCCTGTCGGACGAGAGGGCGCGCTTGGGCGACGAACTCGCAAAGCTGCGGGCGGACGACGCCGCGCGCGCGGCCGAGCGGGAGGCGCTGGCAAAAGCGATATCGGAACTGTCCGCGCTGCGCGACGATCTCACGGGCAACAGACAGACCAGCATCGAGGGCATAGCCGATTTGACGGCGATGAACGAGGAGATACGGGCGCTCATTGAGTCCGGCGCGCGCGAGGCGGAGGAACTCGACGGGATGGTGGATGAATATAAGCGGCGCATCGCTCAGATTTCCGCCGAGAAGCTGGAACTCGAAGCGGAGCGCGCGAGCTACGACAAGGACACGCGCGAGCGCAACCGCGCGCTGCTTGAGCTGGAGCGCGATTGCGCCCGCCTCGAGCAGAAAAAACTCTCGGCGGACATGGAGGAAAAACAGATAATCGATAAACTCTGGGATACGTACGAACTGTCGAGAGGCGACGCCATGCGCGCGCGCGCGCAGCTCGACGCGCCGCAGGAAGCCGGACGGCGCATTGCGGAACTCAAACGGGAGATCGCGGGTCTCGGTACGCCGAACATCGGCGCCATTGATGAGTTTGAGCGCGTTAACGCCAGATATGAGTATCTAACCGAACAGCGGGACGACGTGGAGCGCGCGAAGAAAGAGCTCGTCGGCATCATATCCGAGATAACGGCGCACATGAGGGAGATATTCAGCCGCGAGTTCCGGCTTATAAACGACAGTTTCAAGGAGACGTTTGTCGAGTTGTTCGGCGGCGGACGCGCGAACCTGTCTCTGGAGGACCCCGACGACGTACTCGGCAGCGGAATTGAGATCGAAGTGCAGCCGCCGGGGAAATCGCTGAAGACCATAACGCTTCTCTCCGGCGGGGAGAAGGCTTTTGTCGCGATAGCGATATATTTTGCGATACTCAAAGTAAGACCGGCGGCTTTCGTCGTTCTTGACGAGATAGAGGCCGCGCTGGACGACGCGAATGTGATACGCTTTGCCGACTACATGAGGCGCATGTCTGAAAAAACGCAGATGATAGTAATTTCACACAGACGCGGCACGATGGAAGAGGCGGACGTGCTGTACGGGGTCACAATGCAGGAGATGGGAGTGTCCCGCGTCCTCACGCTGGATATTGAAGACGCGGAGAGAACCATAAAAGCGTCATAGAAAAGATGTCCGTACAGGAGGTGCTATTTGGGATTTTTTGACAGAATAATCGAGGGACTCGCGAGAACAAAAAAGAATGTGTCGGCGCAGCTGGGCGGGATATTCGCGTCTTTCACCGGCGCGAACGACGAATTTTTCGACGAGCTTGAGGAGACGCTCATACTTGCGGATGTCGGCGCCGACGCGTCCGCGAGGGCCGTCGGCCGTCTGCGCGAGATCACGCGAGAGCGCGGTCTCAGGGACGGCGGGGAGATAAGGGACGCGCTGGCGGATATACTGACGGAATTGCTCGATGTGGGCGGCGCGGCCTTGCGTCTCGGCACAAAGCCGTCTGTCATACTCGTCACGGGCGTGAACGGCGTTGGTAAGACGACGACGATAGGCAAGCTGGCGGCGAACTTCACGGGCGAGGGCAAGAAGGTGCTGTTGTGCGCCGGGGACACGTTCCGCGCCGCCGCCGCGGAGCAGCTGACAATCTGGGCGGAGCGGGCCGGCGCCGACATTGTGCGGCGTGAGGAGGGCTCTGACCCGGCGTCGGTCGTGTACGACGCCATCGCCGCGGCAAAAGCGCGCGGCGCGGACATCATTATATGCGATACGGCGGGGAGACTGCACAACAAGTCAAACCTGATGAACGAACTCGGCAAGATAAGCCGCGTGATCGACCGCGGGCTCCCGGGCTGCGACCGCGAGACACTTCTCGTACTGGACGCCACGACGGGACAGAACGGGCTGACGCAGGCAAAACAGTTCAAAGAATACGCGGGCATAAGCGGTATCGCGCTCACTAAACTCGACGGCACGGCAAAAGGCGGTATAGTAGTCGCCATAACCGATCAGCTGAAAATACCTGTCAAGCTCATAGGCATAGGCGAAAAGACGGAGGACTTGCTCGAATTCGACGGGCGCGGATTTGTGGAGGCGTTGCTGCGATGACGTTTGTGCTGGCGACCGAAAACAGCGGGAAATTGGCGGAAATGCGAGACATATTGTCCGCCGAAAATCTGCCGGAACTGCGAGTTATATCTCTCTCCGAGGCGGGGGCGGCGGGCGGCGTTGAGGAAACGGGCGCCACGTTCCGCGAAAACGCGCTGCTGAAGGCGCGCGCCGCCTGCGGCGCGACCGGCCTTCCGTCGATAGCCGACGACAGCGGCCTGTGTGTGGACGCGCTGGACGGCGCGCCCGGAGTGTACTCCAAGCGGTACGCGGGCGGCGGCGACCTGTGCGATTTTTTGTTGAAAATTTTAGAAAACGAGGAACAACGGGACGCGAAATTCGTCTCAAGTATAGCGTGTGTTTTTCCGAACGGAGACGTCGTGGAAGCCTGCGGGGAGTGCCGCGGGGAGATATTGCGATCCAAGCGCGGCGCGGGAGGATTCGGATACGATCCCGTTTTCCGAGTCTCCGGATTCGACAGGAGCATGGCGGAGCTGATGCCCGGGGAAAAAAATGCGGTGTCCCACAGGGGCGCGGCGCTCAGAGATTTTGCGGGGAAGCTGCGCGCGTACCTCGGCGCCGGACGGAAGAGACCGTATTCAAAGATAGGCGTGTACGGAGGCGCGTTCAATCCGCCGCACACGGGACATATGGCGTTTGCGGCGGCCGCGCGCGACTGTCTGGATCTGGACGCGCTGTATATAGTCCCAACGGGGGAACCGCCGCACAAGCCGATGCCGGACGGTTCTCCGGACGCCGATAGGCGCCTTGAGCTCGCGCGTATGGCGTTTGAAGGGCTGCCGCGCGTCGAGGTTTCGGATTGCGAGATAGCGCGCGGCGGCGTGAGCTACACGGCGGACACGGTGCGGCGCTTCTCCGGGGAACATCCGGGAGCGACAGTTTATCTTATCACAGGTACGGACATGTTCCTCACGCTCAGGAATTGGAAGGACGCCGGCTCGATATTGGAGACGGTCGTACCCGCCGTCGGGGCGCGGCGCGGCGGAGATGCGCCGAAAATACGGGAAACGGCGGAAATCATGAGACGCGAGCTTGGCGTGGCGCCGGAGATAATAGAATTTGAGCCCGTGGAAATGTCCTCATCGCGGCTGCGGGACGCGCTGAGAGCGGGAGAGGGAAAGGAATATCTTGCGGAAGGCGTATACGCGTGTATAATAAGGAATGGATTTTACGGCGCGCGCCCGGAACTCGGGTGGCTGCGCGAGCGGGCGTACGCGATGCTGGACGACGCCAGAGTCGCGCATGTCGCGGGATGCGAACGCGAGGCGGCGCTTCTGGCCGGCAGATGGGGCGAGGACGAGCGGAGCGCGCGGGAGGCGGCCATACTGCATGACGTCACAAAGCGTCTTGACGCCGTCGAGCAGATGGAATTGTGCGAGCGGTACGGCATATGCGTCGACGATGTCGAGCGCGAATATACAAAGCTGCTGCATTCCAAGACGGGCGCCGCCGTGGCGAGGGCGGAATTTTGCGTGTCGGACGCCGTATATAACGCGATTATGTGGCATACTACCGGCAGGGCCGGTATGACGATGCTCGATAAGATAATTTACATCGCCGACTACATCGAGCCTACGCGTGATTTTGAGGAGACCGCGCGGCTAAAGCAGCTCGCGTATTCCGACATAGACGCGGCGGTCGAGTACGGGCTTGAAATCAGCATCGAGGACGTGACATCGCGCGGCGCGGCGCCGCACCCGCGCTCACTTGAGGCTCTGCGGTTTCTGAGAGAGGCGCAGCCATAAATATTCTGAAAGGCAAGGTCATATAAATGAAATTATTTGGCAGTTTCGGCGGAGGCAGACACGCGGGGAGCGGGCGCGCGGAGCGCGTCAAGCGTTCGGGGCGCGCGTCTAAACGCCGCCGCAGGCCGCTGTTTCGGATATTGACGGCCGGACTGACGCTTGTAGTCGCGACCGTAGTCGTGGCGTTTGCGCTGCTCAAAATGGGAGGGAAACCGCCGGATGTCGAGGGGGATCCGAGACAGGATCCAAACGCGGCGGTTTCGCCCAATTCCGGACAGGATGGCGAGATCTCTCCGGCGACGGCAAGCCCGTCGTCAAATGGCGAGAGCGCGACTCCGGTCGGACGCCGCAGCGGCGTGTACACATTTCTCGTACTCGGCATGGACGACGGAAACGGCAACACGGACACGTTCATGGTAGCCACGCTGGATACGGTGAACCACACCCTTAACGTTGTGAATATGCCGCGCGACACAGTTGTGAACGTCTCGTGGAATACCAAAAAAATCAACACGCTGTACGCGAATCTCAAGATTGAGGGTACCGTAGAGCGCCTTGCGAGCGTCATCGGGTACAAGGTGGACCGGTACGCCGTGGTCGATATGAAAGCGTTCAAGGCGCTTATCGACTCCATAGGCGGCGTAGACTTTAACGTACCCGTAAATATGAGCTACGACGATCCCGCTCAGAGTCTCAGCATCCATTTCAACAAGGGAGTGCATCACCTGACCGGCGAAGAGGCACTCAGGGTACTGCGGTACCGCGGTTACAGCAGCGCCGACATCGGGCGCATAAGCACGCAGCAGGACTTCCTTATGGCGGCGGCAAAGCAGATTCTGGCGTCGAAAAACAGCGTCAAGGTCGTCGATCTCGCGAACATTTTCATTAAATATGTCAAGACAGATCTCAGCTTGCAAAATATCATATGGCTGGCGTCTGAGCTATACAAGCTCGACGCCGAGAATATCACCTTTACGACTATGCCCGGCAACTACATTGACAGCGTGGGCAACAACTCATACGTCACTATCTACGTGGACGAGTGGCTGGAGATCATAAACTCCAAACTCAACCCGTTCACAGAACCCATTAAGCTCGAAGAATTGAGCATTCTGACGAGGAACAGCTCCGGCGCGTTCTATTCGACGGACGGACACTACGAGGGCAAACAGTCATGGGGTCAGAGCGGCGGGAGCTCGTCCAAATCATCCTCGGGACAGTCCGGCGCGGCGTCTACTCCCACTCCCACTCCCACCCCCACACCGTCGCCGCCAGCGCCGGAGCGGCAGATGGAGGACGGGGAGGGCGCGTCTGAGACGGATATAAGCGAGACGCCACCGTCGACGACGGATACGGGCGGCGACGGCGGCGTTTTAGACGGCGGGGACGCGTCTCCGTCAGCGTCGCCCTCGCCGTCGGGTACAGACGCGCCGCCGTCGGACAGTCCTCAGGCGTCGACGCCCGGAACATCGTCCGAGCCGCCGCCGTCCGAAACTCCCGACACAGGCGGAACGAACACGGACGGCGACAGTCCGCCCGACTGGCTGGGTTGAGATTTAACCTGATTTAGAACCGGCCCGGGATGCGGCGGGCGTCAGATGTCCGAAACGCGCGGTGGGGGCACGGCGGGACCTCGTTTGCTGTTCAGGCGCGCTATGTATATGACGCATATGGTTATGGACAGGATAGACGCGATTGGCGCCGCGAAACCGAGGTAGTACAACTGCGTGTTCAGGTCGACGCCCCGCATACGCGAGAACACGATAGAAAGCGGCACGCGCACGCCGAACGTCGCGGCGACGCTGTGCGCCATCGACACTATGGATTTGCCGTGTCCGCTCAGGTAGGCGTTTATGCAAAATATAAAGGATATGAGCGTGAGGTCAAGGCTGAACGCCCTCAAGTACGCCGCTGCTCCCTCTATGACGGGCAATTCCCTGGCGAACAGCGCCGTTATCGACTCGGGAGATATCTGGCAATATACGCACAGCGCCACCTCGATGATAAGCGAGTACGCAATGCCGCATCGCAGCGCCCGCAGCGCCCTGTCGCGTCTGCCGGCGCCGAGGTTTTGCGCCGTCATTGCGGAGACGGCGTTGCCGATGGCGAGCGGGAACATTCCGCCGAGGCTGAACACCTTGGCTATGATGCCCACGGAGGCGGACGCCACCACGCCCATGCCGTTGACAAGGCCGGTTATTATCATGAACGATCCCGTGATCAGCAGTTCCTGAAGCCACAGCGGTGTCCCTACCCAGAATATCATCCCGACCGATTTCCAGTCGATACGGAAGTCTCCGCGCGTAAAAGGAAATGGAAATTTCTTCCGCAGCAGCCACACGCCTATTATTGTGAAAGTCGTGACCTGCGCCAGCGCCGTGGCGAGCGCGACGCCGATCTCGCGCATACGCAGCGCGCCGACGAACAGCAGCGCCAGAGCGATGTTGACAACGCAGCCTATCGCCCCGACGATGCTCGGAGCGCGAGAATTGCCAAGTCCGCGCGCGAGTGAGCTTATGATGTTAAAACCAACGTTGAAAGGCACGCCGATCGTAGCCAGTTTCACGAAGTTTGTGGCGGACGGGCGGGCCTCTTCCGGCGTGTCGAGCGCCGTCAGCAGTATTTCACGCAGGAACCACATGACGGCGGTCATGAATACCATGAGCGCGGCGGCGGTCAGCAGTATGCTGCCGGCGGCGCGCGCGCTACCGGCCTTATCCCGCTCTCCGATTCTGTGCGCCATGAGTACAGTCCCGCCGGTGCCGATGCCTATCGTGGCGGAATACACTATGTTCATTATTTGCGTCCCCGTGGAGACGCCGGATATGACGCCCTGATCCGTATACTGCCCGACTACGAACAGATCCACGGCTCCGTAGAGCGCGGTAACGAGTCCGGCCGCCAGAAAAGGCCCGGCGAAACGGAGCAGCAGCGTGCTTATCCGGCCGGACGTCAAGTCGAGCCCGTAGTTTTTTTCTTTCATCCGGCGCCCTCCGCCGGAACGCGGACCGACACGCCGCGCATACCATATGTGCCGTATTTTATCTCGCCCGCCCTCCCCCGTTCAATGTTCCCGTATTATATTCCGCCCTCCCCGCCGTGTCAATTGTTAACTATCGCTAATCGTTATCGTTCTGTAATAATGTCGCGCCCAAGAACGCGATAAGCCGCGAGACAAAGGGGGAGATAATCAGGCTAAAGGGGGAGGCGATGTACGGAGTCCGCAATTTGTGGCCGTCGCTCTCCGATGAGTTGGGAATGGACGTCGAGTACTGTCAGGAGGGCAATTTGCGCCTTGGCAAGACAGAGGATCATTTGAAGATAT
>JAITKI010000100.1 GCA_031278515.1 Oscillospiraceae bacterium
ATATCTTCAAATGATCCTCTGTCTTGCCAAGGCGCAAATTGCCCTCCTGACAGTACTCGACGTCCATTCCCAACTCATCGGAGAGCGACGGCCACAAATTGCGGACTCCGTACATCGCCAGAGGCAGTTCGCGCGGGTCGCGTCCGGATTGGCGCACGCCTCCGCCGTTTCTTGATGAGCCGCCATTGCCTACGCAGTCGCTTTTTTCCAGCACTATAACCGACGCGCCTTTTTTTGTCAGGTAGTACGCGGCGGCGTTCCCTATGGCGCCCGCGCCGATTATTATCACATCCGCGGTATTTGTGTTCATACCCCTGCGACCTCCCTGCCAAATGTCTCCATCTCTACGGGCCTCATCGGCGCGCGCGCCGTCGCGTCGTCAAGTTCGGACGCGGGTACGCCCAGTTCACGCGCTATGACGGCCCGGACGAGTCCGCCGCATGTCTGTCCCTGACACAGTCCCATGCCGCACCGCAGGAAACGCCTCACCTCGTGCATACTGAACATGCCGTCGTGTACCGCGCGCCTGATCTCACCTTTTGTTATCTCTTCGCAGCGGCAAATTATCCTATCGTCGTCGGACGCCGTTATAAAATCGCCCAGGCTCCGCGACCTGTCGTTCACGATGTCCATCAGCGCTCACCTCGTTTCCAGAATCTGGCCCTGCCGCACTCGGACTTCGGAACCCTGAAAGTGAGCAGGCACGTGTGATCAAACGCGGGGGACACCCGGACGTCAACCACCTCGGACTCGCATATCGTGTTTCCGGCACGGTCAAGCGCCCTGCCCGATTCGCCCTTTCCGGGGAGGGGGATGAACTCATACGGCGCCGTGATCGTGGCCCAACCGCCGCCCGCGTCCTCGTTGACGAGAAATACCGCCTGTCCGGAACACGACGCCACGCACTGCCCGCAGCCGATACACTTGGCGGATTCGTTCACGACGGGCAGCGACACGATATTCGCGCCGACCGCTATGCAGCCCTTTGGACACGCGTCCTGACACGGGTTGCACGGAATATTCTGCGTACACTCGATGACCGGATGGATGCCGGGCAGCGACTTGACGCCCGGATACCGCAACGCCTCCGTGTCCGACAGATACCCGTTTCCCAGCAAGCCGGCCGCTATGTCGAACCCCTCGTCCGTCTTTTCAAACGTTTTACCGCGATTTTTCGGCGCGAACATACCCTCGCGCAGACTTGCCAACGAGCGCTCCAGCCCTTCCAATCTCCGCTCGAATTCGCGCCCGTCCATATACCCGAGTCTGTGGGCGACCGCCGCGCCGGACATGCGCCCCTCTATCATGGCGGAACTGGCCTCCTCTATGCCGGAGACGTCGCCGGAACAGTATATCCCCGGTATCGACGTCTCGCCCGTCAATTCGTCGCAGACCGGAAGCTTTCCGCCGCCCTGCGCGGGATCGTACATCTCGCAGCCGGCCATCTGCGCGAGACGCGTCGAGGGAGACAGACCCACTGCTATGCAGATCGTGTCCGCGTCGAAACGCTTTTCTGTTCCCGGCACGATATTCCAGCGCGAATCCGTGCGTCCGACGACGACGCCCGTAACCCTGTCGCCGCCCTCGGCCCTTATTATGGTGTGCGACAGATAAAAGGGTACGCCGCACCGCGCGAGCTTTGACGCGTGTACGCCGTACCCGCCGACGCGCGGGGCGGCGTCGACGACGGCGACCAGTTCGCACCCCGCCTGCAGGAGCTGGAAGCCGACCACGAGACCGACGTTACCGCTGCCGAGCATCAGCACTCTGTCGCCGGGTCGCACTCTGTTGATGTTCATCATAGTCTGCGCGGCGCCCGCTCCCATGACGCCGGGCAGCGTCCAGCCGTCAAACGTCACCATGTTCTCGGACGCGCCCGTCGCCACGACGACCGTGTCCCCCTTAAAACGCGCCATGCCCTCGTCCCCAAGATTCACGGCGACTTCCTTGCCGGCGTACAGACCGACGACCGGCGCGTTGAGGAACACCTTCACGCCCAGCGACTCGGCCTCTCCCAAAAGCTCGGCGCCGATGTCATAGCCTCGTATCTTCGCCTTGTGCTCCTTTGAGCCGAAAAACTTATGTATCTGCTTAAACAATTGCCCGCCCGGGCGCGCGTTCTCGTCAAAGACCGCGACGCGCAGTCCGTGCGACGCGGCCTCCGCCGCCGCGGAGAGTCCGGCGGGTCCGGCGCCTATCACAATCAGGTCGTACCGCGTCATTTCGCTTCCTCCTCGCCGCTCCGGGCGCCGGCGCCGTACTGTGTGCGCACGGTCATGCCGTCCTCCAGCGGCGTCACGCACGTGCGCACGTTAGGCCGCCCGTTCACCACCATCACGCAGTCCGTACACCGCCCGATGGCGCAGAATATCCCGCGCGGGGAGTGATATTTTTTCGTATAGCGGTGAATCGCGACGGAAGCGGCCCGCAGCGCGGCCGCTATCGGCTCGCCCTCGAAGCCGGACAGTTGTCTCCCATCAAAATCAAACGTGACCGGCTTCCCGTGAACCGGTTTTCCGAGAATCGGATGATCCGCCAATCGCATAAGTCCGGTACTACCCCTTTCGGTTAAGCTGTTACGCGCAAAGAAGCCCGCGGCCGTGGAGACCGGGACTTCTCCGTCCTTGCGTATGATATTGCGGGCGACGCCGTCGCGGATTGTAAAAATCGGAACCTCATCCGCTAAACGGCGGACGCTCGGCGGCTACGCCACGACGTCGTACCCCTGTTCCGTGATCTCCGACTTTATCGCGTCGAGCGCGCTGAGAGCGGGATCGTACGTCACGGAAACCTTGCCTCCGTCCAAATCCACGGACACGTTCTCGACTCCGGGCAGCGCGCTCACCGCAATTGTCACCGCCTTTACGCAGTGTTCACAGGACATGCCCTCCACATTGATAACGTCATTCGCCATTACGTTTACCTCCTGTCAATTTATCGTTCAAACCGGGTACCGGACTCCAGTATAAACGCCGCGGCGCAAATGTCAAGCGCGAAATCACTCGAATATTTTCGTTTGTAGCGATTTTCGCCCTCCCGTCCTTTTCGGCGTAGGCGAAAAGAATTTTTGCACAGGAGTGCGTCCCGTGCGACGGAGCAAAAATTGTAATATTCCGCGTTTTCCGGGGATTTATTCCCCGGAAAACGCTCTTTGCGGGCCGCGCACGGCGAGAGCCCAGCTCCCGTGACTCGTTTGTGATGGCGAAGCCATCACAAACGAAATTATTCAACGAATCAACGAATTTTTCAACTTTTTTTATCGCCCGGCTGACGCAGTATCCGCTGCGTAGACTTTGGCACCTTCAAATGCAAGTCCTTACCCTCGGCGTATTCCGGAGTCTCGCTGATAGTTTTCTCCCGCGCTTCCCAACGCGCGTTTTTCTCTATCTCCGGTATCACGCTGTCGGCGTCGGCTCTGACCTCCGGCGTCACATCGGAAAGCTCGTGCGGTTTCAGCGCCGCCACAGCATCCTCTGACGCCAGCCAGAAAAACTCACGCCTCGGATTTATCCGCTCCGCCGTGAATTGCCGGTGCAGCGCCTTTTCAACGGTTTCGTTGTTCTCG
>JAITKI010000021.1 GCA_031278515.1 Oscillospiraceae bacterium
GTCACGATTGACTACAGCGCGTTGGATTACAGCTACACCAGCGATAAATTCGCGCTCTCCGCCTCCGCCAAGGACTTGCCGAACCAGACGACGGGCGGACTTGCGGCAAGAGTTCAGCAGACTTCGGCGAGCGAGTATAAGATCACGCTCACCGGCACGCTTGAGGCGCAGGTGTCGGGAAACAGTGTCAAAGAAGGCAAATTCAAGGACAACTACATAGGTGACGGCGCAACCGTAAAATCTGACAAGACAGGATACTTCGGCTTTGTAACCCTTGACGGCTTCCTGCCGGCAACTACCGCGACGACGCTGGTGATAACCGATCCGGCGTTCACAGCGCTGTATACCGAAGCTGCGCTGAAGATGGCAACCGAGACAGTGAATTCAAAAGCTTACTATGACGCAAGCTACAACCGCCACCGCAAGTTCGACGCGGGTGACTTGAGTGCGGCGGATACTATGTCGTTCCTCCTGTGGAGCGGCGCGGCGAGCAAGACCGTCACGGTCGCCGTCACGCACGGCAACAGCGCTCCGATCACCGTCACCATCGACTACAGCGCGCTGAATTACAGCTACTAGCTACACCGCTTAGAAAGACCCGATGAAGAAAAGCCCCCCGGAGCTTCGGCTCCGGGGGGCTTGTTTTATGCCGCCGCGCATATTCACGGACAGGCCCGAATAGTAATTATCGGCGGGGACTGACAGCGCCCCGCGGACGACGAACATACGGGGAAGGTGTGCGCGATTGGATACATTCGACGAGAAATATTTCGGTGCGGCGCGGCTTCTGCCTCAGGCGCTCCGCTCCGCCGCGCTCGCCCTGCCTCCGCCGGAACAGCGTCTGGCGGAGGAACTGCGTCTGCGCGCGGGGTTTCCGGTGAGCGCGGTCCTGCCGGGAGTGGAGAGCGGGCTCGAGGGCCCGTAGGTGCGCCCGAGGAGACGCCCGTATCCGGGAAGCTCGCCGCGATCCTGGACGCGGGGAAGCTTGTCGACGAATGCGCCAGGATCATCAACGTCTGTTCTAACCCGGAGCCGGACCGCAACATCGTCACGTTCGCCGCTCCCGTCATACCGCGCCATATAGCGCAGGTCGTAAAGGGCTTCATCTCGGAGCACAGAATGATATCGCTGCAGCGGGTCTCGGAATCCAAGGCGACTCCGGAGGTGGTGGTAAGCGCCACCGTAGACGACAATTTCAGCGAGATGAAAAAGCATGTGATGACAGAGGAACTCGCGATTGTCGTGCCGTCCGGACACAGGCTGTACGGCGCGGAGATGATAGACTTCAAGGAACTGGGGGACGTACCCATCGTCAGTCTCGCGGCGGGAACCGCGATGCGGCGAATTGAAGATCACTACTTCGAGTTGGCGGGAGTTACGCCGGCCCGCGCCTGCGAGGTCGCGTCCTTCTCTGAGATGATGGATGTGATTTACGGCGACGAGGCGGTCGCTTTCTTTCCCTGTAAGACCTGGGGGATTGAGGTCATAGCGCAAAAGCGCGTCGTGCGCCTGACAAATCCGCGCTGTTACAGATACATATACGCGGAAGAGCGCCTCCGCCCCTCTTCTAACCTCGAGGCGGTCACGGCGTTCTTCAACTTCATAGTTTCGTTTTTCTTCATGGACAGACAATTGGAGGCGTAATACATGGTTAGCGCCGGAAAAATTATCACATTTCGCATTTTCCGGGGATTTACGCCTCGGAAAATGCTCTTTGCGAGCCGCGCACGGCAAGAACTAAGCCCCGTGACTCGTTTGTGATGGCGAAGCCATCACAAACGAAATGATTCGTTTCGCATAACACTTGAAAACGCGGCGCGAGTATGTTAGAATAGCGCAATCTACGGATACGAAAGAGAGCGCTTCGCGCGTAATACGAGTCCGGGCGGCGCTTTTCCCCGCGTGGGAGAGGCCTTGCGCGGGCGCGCCGTTTATTGGAAAGTGAGATGTAAATGAAATTTGTCGATTGGGTAATAAGGGGCTTTGATAAGGACGTGGCGGCGGCGTTTTGCCGCAATAATATGAATCCGCTCGTCTCTGTATTCCTGGCGTCGAGAGGCATCACGACAGCAAGCGAGGCCGGCGAATTCATGGCGAGCGACATATCTGCCGTCCACGACCCCTTTCTCCTGCTCGACATGGACAAAGCGGTCTCCCGCGTGAGCGCGGCGATAGCCGGCGGAGAGCACATTGCCGTGTTCGGTGATTACGATGTGGACGGCATGACGGCGAGCGCGCTCATGGCAGGATACCTTCGCTCGCGCGGCGCGTCGTGCGAGATATACATCCCGGGACGCGAAGAAGAGGGCTACGGAGTCAACTGCCCGGCGCTCGACACGCTGCGCGGACGCGGAGTCACGCTCGTTGTGACCGTGGACTGCGGAGTCACGGCCGTGCGGGAGGCGGAGTACGCGAAATCCGTCGGGATAGACATCGTCGTGACCGACCACCACGAATGTAAGGACGGAATTCCGGACGCCGCCGCCGTTGTGGATCCCAAGCGACCGGACTGCCCGTATCCGAACAAGGCGCTGTCCGGCGTCGGCGTCGCGTTCAAGCTCGTGTGCGCGATGGAGCGGGGCACCAAGAGCGCAGCCACACTGCTCGACATGTTCGGAGATTACGTCGCCATCGGCACGATAGCGGATATCATGCCGGTCGTCGGAGAAAACCGCGTGCTCATAAGACGCGGTCTCGTCGCGCTGAACAAAAAAAGGCGGCCCGGGCTGCGCCGCCTCATGGAGGAGGCGTGCAGCGACCGCAGCGAGGTGAACACATCCGCAGTCGGATTTATGCTGGCGCCGCGCCTCAACGCCGCGGGACGCATGGGACGCACGTCGCTGTCGGTTGACGTGCTGATGACGCGCGACGACGGCGAAGCCGCGCGGCTGACGGCGGAACTGTGCGCGCTCAACGCGCAGCGGAAGCGGGTCGAGTCGGAGATATACTCGCAGGCGCTGGAGATGCTCTGGGAACGCGCGCCGGACGGCAAGGGTCCCATAGTCCTCGCGCGCAGCGGGTGGTTCCAGGGGGTGTTGGGTATAGTCGCGGCGCGCATAGCGGAGCGGAGCATGTTCCCCGCAGTCATGATAGGCGTTGACGAGAACGGCGTCGGGCGCGGCTCGTGCCGGAGTTTCGGGACGTTTCGCATGTATTCCGCGCTCCGGACGTGCGAAGATCTCCTCATAAATTACGGCGGCCATGAGATGGCGGCAGGACTTACAATACCGGAGGACAATATTGAGCAGCTCCGCCGCCGTCTGCGGGAGTATTACGACGAACATATAAAAATCGCGCCGATACCTACGATATATCTCGATTTCGAGGTGGAAAAACCGACGCTGCTCACGCTGAAAAACGTGTCGCAGCTTGAAAAGTGCGAGCCGTTCGGCAATGGCTTTATCCCCCCGTGCATGTGCTTCCGGAACGCCCGCCTCGCCTCGCTGCAGTCAGTGGGCGCAGGGGCGCACTGCCGAATGAAGGTGGAAAAGGGCGGAAAGATATTCGACTGCATTTTCTTTTCGGCGACGCCCGAATCCACGGGCTGCGCCGTGGGCGATAGGATAGACCTGGCCTTCGCGCCGCAGGTGAATGAATTCAGGGGATGGAAAAACGTGCAGCTGCATGTCATCGATATACGCCGCCACACGCTCGACGGATTAATAGCGCCGCCCCCCCGGAGGAAGTGATGATTTGGACGGCATTTTTGAGAGGTACGCGCATCTGGAGGATGTTATACGCGAGTATAGCTCCGAGGCTGACATCTCGCGGCTCCGCGAGGCGTTTGAGTACTCGCGCGCCGCGCACAGAGAGCAAATGCGCAACGACGGCTCGCCGTTCATCTCACATCCATTGGCCGCCGCAGAAATTGTCGCGGAGATGGGGCTGGACGTCGATTCCGTCATAGCCGCGCTGCTGCACGATTGCATAGAGGACACCGGGGCCACCCACGCGGAGATATCCGGGATGTTCGGCGGGGACGTCGCCGACATCGTCGAGGGCGTGACGAAGCTGACGCGCGTCACTTACACCAGCAAAGAAGAAGAGCAGATGGAAAATCTGCGAAAAATGCTCATGGCGATGGCCAGGGACATACGCGTCATCCTGATAAAAATCGCGGACAGACTCCACAATATGCGCACACTCGAGTACCAGTCCACGACGAAGCAGTCGATAAAGGCGCTTGAGACCATGGAGATATACGCGCCGATAGCGCACAGACTCGGTATGCAAAAGATTAAGTGGGAACTGGAGGATCTGTCAATACTGTATCTCGACCCCATCGGCTATAAAGAGATTGAGGACGGGTTGAAAGAGCGGCGTCTCAAAAACGAATCCTTTCTCAACTCAATACAGACAAAAATCTCGGACAGGCTGAAGGATAACAGCATTGACAACGCTGTTTACGGACGCATAAAGCACATTTACAGCATATACCGGAAGATGTACGGTCAGAACAAGGAACTGTCGGAGGTCATGGATCTCTACGCGTTCCGGGTGATAGTGAACGATATCGCGGACTGCTATAACGTACTCGGGCATATACACGAGATATTTCACCCCATCCCCGGCAGATTCAAGGATTATATCTCAACGCCGAAGCCCAACATGTACCGCAGTCTGCACACCACCGTAATAGGCGGCGACGGCGTGCCGTTCGAGGTGCAAATACGCACGTGGGAGATGCACCACGTCGCGGAATACGGAGTGGCGGCGCACTGGAAATATAAACAGGGCATCACCGGAAAGGTATCCGACGAGGAGAAATTCGCGTGGATACGGAGATTGCTCGAATCCCAGCAGGACAGCGACGCGCAGGACTTCTTTCAGGCGCTGAAAATCGATATGTTCGCCGACGAGGTGTTCGTATTCACGCCGCGCGGCGATGTGATAAACCTGCCCGCAGGCGCCACACCGATAGACTTCGCATACAGTATACACTCCGCCATCGGAAACAGGATGACGGGCGCCATAGTCAACGGGCGGATAGCTCCGTATAACCACATACTGCAAAACGGGGACATCGTGGAGGTGCTGACAGCCGGCGCGTCCAAAGGCCCCAGCCGCGACTGGCTCGGCATTGTCAAGAGTCCTGAGGCGCGCAACAAGATTCGCCAGTGGTTCAAAAAGGAAAAGCGCGAGGAAAACGTCGTACACGGACGCATATCTTTCGAAGCGGAGTTGCGGCGCGCGAACTTTCAGCTTCAGGATGTGACGCGCGAGGACGTGCTGCCGCGAGTCCTGAAAAAGCTGGCATTCCCCACGCTAGACGACATGTTCGCGGCGATAGGTTACGGGGGGCTGACAGCCCAGAAGGCCGTCAACCGCATACGCGAGGATATCCGCCAGGCTGTCCGAGCGAAAGACAAGGACGAGCGGGAGGCGCGCGCGCCGGAGAGCGCGCCCAGGCCAAAGCGCAAGCCTGTGCTGGGCGTGACGGTGGAGGGAATCGACAACTGTCTCGTCAAATTCGCGCGGTGCTGTACGCCCGTGCCAGGCGACCCGATCATCGGGTTCATTACACGCGGATACGGGGTATCCGTACACAGGGACGACTGTGTAAACTATATCAAATCGCTGAAAAATCCCGCAGAGGCCGGACGCTGGGTGCGCGTGAACTGGGAGAACGGCGCGGACGACAACTATCAGACGGCGCTCTCAATAACGGCCAGCGACCGCGCGGGTCTCGTTGTGGACATAGCGTCCGCGCTCAACGCGATGAAAATACGTATGCTCTCATTCGCGGCAAAGGATCTGGACGGCGGGCGAATAACCGTCTCCGTCATGATGGAGGTGCGCGACCGCGACGCCCTTATCTCCGCCATAACGCGCCTCATGACAATCACCGGGATCAGGGATATACGCAGAGCCGGATAAAGCGCCGTTTTCCATTCGTTTGTCACGGCCGGGGTCGTAACAAACGAGTAACGAAGCATGGATCTCGCCGTGCGCGGCGCGCAAAGAGCATTTTTTAGGGAATAAATCCCCGGAAAATGCGAAATATTACAATTTTCGCTCCGTTATATAGGGGGCCCCGCGAAGTCGAAGGACTTCACGCGCTCCCGTGCAAAAATTCTTTTCGCCTACGCCGAAAAGAACGGGAGAGCGAAAACTGCCGCAAACGAAAATATTCCACGGGAGCTTGCATACGAAAATATTCGCAATATGCTATACTGGACGCCGACAGGCAGACGCGGACATGTGCGCCGCGCGAGACGTAAAAAGTGAGGAGAGAAACGACGATGAAATACCGAAGCTGCATAATGATAGAAAACTGCTATCTGAATTTCAACGGGCGCATAGACGGTGCGAAGGACAAGTGCATGACGCTGTGCTGCGAAGGCGTCGCGAACGTGCCGGGGAGCGGCTTTAGGGATACGGCGCGTGAATCCATCGGGGGTTTTATGCGGGAGCGCGCCGAATTGATCGCGGAATCGGTGAGACTCGAGCTGCTTGAGGGCGAGGACGTCGAGCGTAATTTCACGGCGGGCTGCGCCGGATGCGTCAGATTTCAAGTGGGAAACTTCGGCGATTTCGACGGACTCATTCACTATGTAAATTTATCGATGTACCCCGCGCCGTGTCAGTGCAAGTGCGTTTATTGCGGCGTGCACAAAGGGGAAACCGGCGCGTTCAACAGCGGACTCCACGCGGACTGTTACGAAAAGCTGTTCGGAATACTTGAGTACGCGAAGCAAAACAAAATAATCGCGCCGGACGCGGTGTGGCAGATATCGAGCGGTGAAATCACAATACATCCGTACAGAGAGAGGATAATTAAATTAGTCAGGGGAGAATCGGCGGTATTTTATACTAATTGTTTCATCTTTGACGAAAAGATAGCCGAAAATCTCGGAGCGAATCCTCGCTCCGCAATCAATCTTTCGATTGATTGCGGCACGCCAAGTACTTGGCGTGCGGTCAAGGGAGTAGATAATTTCGACATCGTCACGGACAATTTAGTGAAGTATTACGACGCCAGCGCCCGCCCGGGCCAAATAACACTGAAATACATCGTCATGCCGGGAATAAACGATAATTTGTCGGATTACTTGTCGGTTGTGGAGATAATGAAAGTTCTCGGCGTAAAACATCTGTCACTGTCCCGCGACACGCGGATAAAATACACAATTGCCGAACCTGAAAGGGACACGTTGATAGGCGCGTCCGGTTATCTCGCGGCGATACTGCACAAGAACGGTCTCACGTTCGATATGTTTTCATACACGCCGCAGGAGCAGGAGGGCGCCGTCGCGTTCGCGCGGGATCTGCTGCAATCGGGGGAGGTATGAACAACTGACGTCACAAAAGAAGCGAGCCGTGAATATTTAATTTTACGCCGAATAGGATGGTTCGGGCGGAATCGGAGTGACGACAGGCGGGGGGATTTGACTATGGCTTCCGTAGGCGGAGATCAGGAGAATCGCGACGATATGACGCGGGCGGCGGGGGACGGCGTCCCGGAAAACGGGCAAAACGCCTCAAATACCGGCGGCGCGGAGGCAGCGAGAGTCGGCGGCGGGGGACGTAGATTTATACTGTGCGCGCTTGTGCTCGCGGGCGTTGCGCTGGCCTTGCCCCATACGCGAAACGCGGCGCGGGACATAGCGCGCCGGATATCCGCCGGCGTCGATATCAAATCCGCGGTACGGATGCTCGGAGAGGGCATAAGCGGTGAGCGCGAGTTCACACAGGCGATAGGCGACGCGTTTTCAGCCGCGTTTCTCGGAGGGGACGCCGCCGCCGAGGAACGGGATATACAAGCGTCAGCCGCGCAGTCGGGAGACGACGGGGATCAGGCGGCGCCGGTGGACGGCGCGGCGATCCCGAGCGGCGCCGCGCTTTTTGACGACGCCGTCACGGCGTCGTTTGCCGCAACGCGCGCGGAGTACTCCGACATGCTGATTCCCGCCGGAGCGCCGCGCGGGTAATTGAGTGTGGAGCGTAATGGGAACCTGCGCGCAAAATCCGCAGCGTCCGGTTTGCGGACGGATATTTTGCGGGACAAGGAGAGTCGACGCGGGAGGGGTCGTCCTGTTTCAAGAGGATTTGACGCCGAACTTCAAAATGTCCGCCGAAAAACAGATGGTAAACGGCCATGAATACGGGTTCCCGGTTCGCGGTTGACGGCGGGTTCCTGATCATCGTAGCGGCCGCGGTAGTCTTTGACGCCGGGCGGCTTTTTTGCGTTACGCTCATCGCGACGGCGGCGCATGAGCTCGGACACTATCTGGCGCTGCGGTTCAAGGGTTGCAGTGTGACAAGGCTCAGGTTGTGCCTCACCGGCTTTGACATGACGTACTCCGGGGCGCTGTCGTACCGCGACGAGATATTTTCGGCCGCGGCCGGTCCGGCGGCCGGTCTGGCGCTGATGGCGATAGCCGCCGTCGCAGGCGGATATATGAGAGTCCCCGCGCTGTTTGAACTCGCGGCCGTCAGCGCTCTGCTCAGTATATTTAATCTCTTGCCTGCCTATCCGATGGACGGCGGGAGGATGCTTTACGCTTTTATAGCGTTGCGGTCCGGCGAGCGCGCCGCCGATCGGATGGTGTGCGTCTCTACGTGCGCCGTCATACTGCTGACGCTTATTTTGGGCGCAAACGCGCTGCTGCGTTATGGTCGCGGCTTCATGCTCATTGCCGCCGCCGTGTGGCTTGCGGCATACCGATTCATTCCGAGGCGCTCCCGGTAGGCGCCGGCGCATTGCGGACACACGGCGCCGGCAAAATGTGATTGCGTCGGAATAAATCGCCGACCGGCGGCGGGCGGAATTTTTTGTACCCGAACGCCCGAACACCTCTTATAGACACGCGTGTGTGATCGTGTTAAAATAACTGTGCGCCCGGACGATCAATAATCAAATATTTTTTCGGAGGTTACACTCGTGGTTGCTAAGATTGGTATAAACGGTTTCGGCAGGATAGGAAGACTCGTATTCAGGGCGGCGCTCGATAATCCGAACGCCGAGGTCGTGGCGGTGAACGATCCATTCATCGACCCCGCGTATATGGCGTATATGCTCAAATACGACACCGTACACGGGCGATTTGACGGCGGCGTAGAGGTCTCCGATAGCTCTCTCATCGTCAACGGCCGAAAGATTTCCGTGTACGCGCTCAAGGATCCCGGAGAGATACCGTGGGCGGACGCCGGCGCCGAGTACATAGTTGAATCCACAGGCGTCTTTACGACGACCGAGAAGGCAAAAGCGCACCTCAAGGGCGGAGCGAAAAAGGTCGTCATCAGCGCGCCGTCGGCCGACGCGCCTATGTTTGTGATGGGCGTCAATCAGGGTAAGTATACAAGCGATATGCGCGTCATATCAAACGCGTCATGTACAACTAACTGTCTTGCGCCGCTGGCGAAGGTCGTCCACGACAACTTCGGCATAGCCGAGGGACTGATGACTACCGTTCACGCCACGACGGCCACGCAGAAGACTGTGGACGGCCCTTCCGCCAAAGACTGGCGCGGCGGACGCGCGGCGTCGGGCAACATAATCCCGTCCTCGACCGGCGCGGCCAAGGCCGTTGGAAAAGTCATCCCCGAGCTCAACGGCAAGCTGACGGGCATGTCGCTGCGCGTGCCGGCGCTCGACGTGTCGGTCGTCGATCTGACGTGCAGACTCGAAAAGCCGGCGACGTACGACGAGATAAAGTCGGCGGTAAAAAAGGCTGCGGAGGGCGAGCTTGCCGGTATACTTGCGTATACCGAGGACGCCGTGGTGTCGTCCGACTTCATACACGACGCGCACACCTCGATCTTTGACGCCGGCGCCGGCATATCGCTCAACGACAGATTCGTAAAGCTCATCGCGTGGTACGACAACGAGTGGGCCTACTCCAGCAAGGTGGTGGATCTCATAAACTATATATCGGAGGCGGATGGAAAGTGATCAGGCAAAAGCTGATAGCCGGAAACTGGAAAATGCACAAAACAACCACGCAAGCGATACAGTTCGCAAACGATTTTATCGCGCCGGGGATCAACCAATTCAAGAAAACCGAAGTGTGCGTATGCGTTCCGTTTGTTCATCTGCACGCTCTGGAAAACATTTTCACGCAGAACGATATCAAGCTGGGCGCGCAAAACGTGTATTTTGAGCAGGAGGGCGCGTTTACCGGCGAAATATCGTGCGGTATGCTCGCCGATGCAGGCGTGAAGTACGTCATCGTAGGCCATTCGGAGCGAAGAGCGCTTTTTGCGGAGACGGACGACATGATAAATAAGAAACTCCGGGCCGCCTTCAACTCGGCACTGAATCCTATCCTGTGCGTCGGAGAAAATCTCGAGCAACGCGGATCCGGCGCGGCGCAGGAGACAGTCGGACGCCAGTTGGAGGCGGCGCTGCGGGACATCGGCATCACGGGAGTTCAGCGGCTCACGGTGGCGTACGAGCCGATTTGGGCGATAGGGACGGGGCGGACGGCGATACCGAATCAGGTACGTGAGATGTGCGCGTTCATCAGGTCGAAAATTGAGGCGCTGTACGACGGCCGCGCCGCCGCGAAGACGCGTTGTATTTACGGCGGAAGCGTCAATCCCGTAACCGCGCGCGACATCGTCGGCAATTCGGATGTAGACGGCGCGCTCGTCGGCGGCGCCAGTCTCAAGCCGGATGTGTTTTTCAACATAGTCAAAGCGGTCAACTCCCAAGATTAGAGCGAGTTCATCCGGGAAAGTCGAGTCGGCGATCGACACCGCGCGGAAAGCGACCGCGCCCCACAACTAAGGCGCGGTCGCTTCCTGTGTACGCGCGCGGGATTGCGACCGCGCGCTATTAGGCGCGCGCGGTCGCAATCAGCAGCGCGATTTTGCTCATTTCCGCGCGGGTCAGGCCTTTTTCGGGATTGAAATTGCCCGTATCGTCGCCGGAAACGACGCCGTTTTCGTACAGCGCGAGGACGGACGCGTCGTCCGTGTCCTTGAACGGGGACTCGTCAAGCGTCGTCTCGAGCTTCAACGCTCTGGCGGCGATTCGCGCCACGGTCAGGCGCTTCGCTTCGCCGTCAAGATCGGCGGCGTCTTCAAACAGCCCGTCTCTGACGGCGGCGGCGAGGTAACCGCTTGCCCAGTGTCCGTCTGTTGGCGTTTGCGCCTCATAACCCGCGGCGAGCATCACAATTTTCAGTATCTGGCCGAGTGTCGCGTCACTGTCAGGCGCGAACAAACCCTTGCTCACGCCGTTTACCGTTCCGGCCTCCGTCAACAGTGAGACGTACTGATAAAACCACTGCCCGGCGTTGACGTCTGCATACTCGGCCTCGCGGATTTTCTCCGCTTCCTCAGCGCGTCGGAGGTTTGCGGAGCGCGATTGAGCGTTGAGCCACGCCGTAACCGTGCCGGGAACGGGTTTGCCTTCCGCGTCGAGTGTCAAACTGCCGTCTGATTCGGTGAAGTTTTGAAGGACGGGAAGCCACGCGAGGTGGTCCATAATGAACGAAAAGCCCTCCGGCAAAATCGTAAAGCGCGTGTCTGTACCCGTGCGCTTTGCCCCGGCTGACAGCGGATCTATCATGTCGGTCGTAAATGTTGACGGTATTATCGGATCCGCAATGCCGTGCGTCTGCCAAATCGGCAGCGCGGCGAACTTGTCAAGCTCAGCGGCGGCGCCCGTTCCATACGGCATATACGGGAACGGACAGGTTGGAAACGCGGCGGCGAAGAAGTCCGGGCGCTCACGCAGGGTGAGCCAGGTCATTCCGCCGCCCATACTGTAGCCGCCGACATAAATTCTATCGGTGTCAACATTTGGGTTCTTTGCCAGAAATTCGTCAAGCGCCAAGAAGAAAGGCGCAACTTGCGCTTGATTCCATGTCTGCTGATGCCCCTCATTTAAGTCCTCGTTCGCGCGGGGCGTCATAATGTACGCGCCGCCAGCGTCAAATTCAGATTGGAACGCTTCGCCCGCCCATGCCGCGATCGGGTTTAGTTCCAGAAGGCTCGTCCAAGTGCCGCCGCCTCCGTACACACCGTGGAACCAAACCACAAGCGGGTATTTTGCGTCTTCGGCTTTAATCTCCGGCGCGTAGTAGGTGTATTCAATCGCAAGGCCGGATTTTTCGTCAACGGGTCCCCACGCTGAGTCGAAGGACTTGATCTCTTTTTCGTAAGCTATCTTGCCCGTCCCGTCGTCCATGCCTACGGTAATGTAGATTTCACCTACTTTGCCGTTTTCATCCGGCACGGCGAACCACTGGTCGTTGTAGTCGGATTTAATGTCGCCGATACCGATCGTCAGGCCGGCCTCGCCGGGGCAGTATACCACCACATCGTCATTATAGAAATATTGCTTTTCTTTCACGCCGAGGATTATGCTGCCGTCGGCGCCCGGATTCGTAAAGTACCCGGTATCAACGCCCGGCACGGGCGCGATTTTTGTAACAAAGCCTTCTTCATTAACCGTGATGTTCCACAACCCGTTGCGGATTGTATAGCCGTTTTCAAGAATGGGATTTGACCACACAGACGGATCGCGCGGGAACAGGTCGCCGTTCGGCAGGACTTTTAACGTTGTTTGCTCGCCGCCCACAATTGCCTGCACGAGCTGATGCGCGGGAATGTCGCCCTCCGCCTCGACAGGAACCGGCGTGAGGGGCGACGGCGGATCGGCGACCATAAAGAACGCCATCTTGACAGTATCGGATTCCGCCGACGCGCTGACGGCGGGGACTCCCGCCAGAAGTGATAATGCCGTGGTAACCGCAAGGAGTCGTGCAATTTTACGTGATTTTAACATGGTACTTCCCTCCGTTTTAATTTTGAATTTCCCGATTACTCCACGCCCCCGACGCGAATATGTTTAAGAAAGAACTGGTTAAAAAAGTATACTTTTTTAACCACGGGGTATTGACATTATCAGGAAGATACAATATGATTAGACGCAGGGTCGGATTTCCCGATGACGACGGGCTTTTTGCCTATTTTGAGCGCGTACCGCCGACTGTGATGAGACGCGAAACAGCGACAAAAAGCAACTGTTGCAAAACCTATAGGTTTTGCAATGGCGTTCAGCCCGGGCTGACTGAACCACCCCCTGCACTAAAGTGCAGGGGTTCTGTTTACGACTGAAAGTCGTAATTTGGGCTGAAGCCCATTCCTAAACCAGTACCCTACTCCACTATTTTGAAGTTGTCTCTACTCTCATCTCTCTGATCCTCTATGTATGCTTTGATCATCTCCTCGGTTACTGCTCCTACTGTCCTGCAAAAGTACCCTACCGCCCAAAGATGTTGCCCCCAGTATCTCTTCCGCAACTCCGGAAATTCTTCCTGCAGCAGCTTCGAGCTCCTCCCTTTCAGGTATTGCATTATCTTACTCGGTGACAGCACTGGTGGACACGACAGCAGCAGATGCACGTGATCTTTTGACACGCTCCCTCGTATTATCGTTATCTTGTTCGCTTCGCACCCTTGCCTCAGTAACTCCCGTACCCTTTCCGCCACTTTCCCCTCCAACACTTTGTATCTGTATTTCGTTGTCCACACTATGTGATACTGTACGTCATGCACCGTGTGGCTGCCTTTCTGGTATCCTCCCAATCCGCACCCTCCTCCCTCACCTCTATTATACCAGATGACACTAAAGCTGTCTGCCAGTTCTGAAAGAATTTACCGACTAAAGTCGGTGGTTTTTACCATGCACTTGAAAATAAATTATTCCCATTTTTATCAACCCAATACCTTTTTGTTAATGGGATCACATCTAAAAACTCTCTGCAAATACCTGACCAATTTCGAGGAACATAGGACTGAAAAGATATTGTTTCACGGTATGCGGTATATAACGAATTTGTGTCAAAATTGATATAGATACTTGGCGTCATGTCAAATTTCCAATCTTCAGATTCTTCTTTTAGCATTAACAGTACAGTGCGTAAATCCTCTACAGTGTACAGATAATCAGTCATTCTTTCCTTAAGTATCAAAAAGCCGTCTTTGTCTAAGATTGGAACTCCGCAACGAATACTTAACGGGTTATCTATATTTATTTCATAACCTTGCTGTCTATATCCTTCTTGTAATATATGCAAATCCATATACCAAACATCTATATCTGTGACATACCAATCAAAAACAGCATTACATATTGTGCCAACGATAATATTTTCTGCATATTGCGGAAGTAACCTCATAATTTCGCCCTGTTTAATTGCGTAACCTTCCATTAATAGACACTTCCTGCAACCATTCAATCCAAGGTGGAGGCAATTCAATTGATGTTCTGGGAGTTGTTATATCAGTTAATTTAGGTGCCGTACCCCCTTGGTTTTGTGAGTTAGATTTGTAGCCGTACTGAGGTATCGTTGATTCGTTTACAAAATCATCAAACCATTTTGGTACTTCAAATTCGACTATTGTTCCTCCTAGGCGATTGTTTTCAACGTAATATTTTGAATGTTCTCCATGATCCACGCTTACATTTAAATTGTGATCAAAATCGTTGAAAATCAAGCTCCCGTCTTCACCAACCGTAATCAGTTCTTTACTCGTTTGATTTCCTGTTCCTCCTTGTACTCTTCTATAAACAATGTATTCCTCTCCGTCTTTAAAAACTATTTCTCTTGTAGGCTTAACATCAACCCTCGCTTGTCCATTACCCTCCACAGCGTCGGGTTGGTCTTGCGCAACCACCCTGCCCCGCGCCGCAATCCCCCCTGCGGCATCTTCAGGATCTATAGGCGGCGGATTGCTGTTTTGCCTGTTCTGCGCAATTGAATTCGCGGC
>JAITKI010000015.1 GCA_031278515.1 Oscillospiraceae bacterium
CCTGAAAAAAGATCTTCCTCTGAACTCCCTCTTCAGTAAGTCGTCACCTCGGAAACTATTCGCATTTTCCGGGGATTTATTCCCCGGAAAATGCTCTTTGCGAGCCGCGCACGGCGAGAACCGATCTCCCGTGACTCGTTTGTGATGGCGAAGCCATCACAAACGAAATTATTCGACCCTGCTTTTGATTTTATTTCAGGCGCAAGATGATCATAAAAAGTCATGGTCATAATGCGCGCGTCCGGCAGGTCCGCCGGGGCGGGCCTGCCGGACAGAACGCGTTTTTAACGAAAGGCTGAATTTGTTCAACCTTATATGCTGTAGTACCAGTACTCGTCTGTGGGCAGTTCCACGTCGTAGCCGCCGCTGTCGTTTTTGAATTGGAGTTCCGTGTTTTTGACACTCACACGCGTCTTGCCCGGAACGGTGTTTGTGATAAAAGTGTTCGAGCCGATCACGACGCCTTCTCCTATCACGGTGGAACCCCCGAGAATCGACGCTCCGGAGTAGATAGTCACGTGGTCCTCTATCGTCGGGTGCCGCTTCACACCGGACAGAAGCTGTCCGCCCCGCGTGGAGAGCCCGCCGAGAGTGACGCCCTGATAGATTTTTACGAAATTTCCGATCGTCGTCGTCTCGCCTATGACGATGCCGGTGCCGTGGTCTATGAAAAAATGGTGTCCGATGGTGGCGCCCGGATGGATGTCGATGCCGGTGACGTTATGGGCGTGTTCGCTCATCATTCGCGGTATCAGCGGCACGTTGAGTACGTACAACTCGTGCGCCAAACGGCTGACCGCTATGGCGTATACGCCGGGATATGACAGTATTATCTCCTCCTTGCTGTACGCCGCCGGATCGCCGTCAAACGCGGCGTCCACGTCGGTCGCAAGCAGGGAGCGTATGACCGGGAGTTTCTCAAGAAACGCGCAGGTGATATCGAGCGCGCTGCGTCCGTCGGACATGTGTTCTTTTCTGTACGGAAGCGCGCGCCTTATCTGTTTTTCCAGGTTGTAGATGACGTCTTCCAATATCCCGCCCACATGGTAGTCGAGCGAATCCTCTCTCAGCGGTTTCTCCGTAAAAAAGCCCGCAAAAATCAGCGAACACAGTCGTTCGAGGATTCCGACGACGGCGGACCTGTTGATACGGTCTTTCTCGTCCACTTTTATAAGGGTTTCGTTCTCGTGGTAGCTGCGTACCAGCGCGTCTACCAGCCGCCGTATTTTCGCGTCCCGCATGTCCGCCATGAATATGTCAACCTCCGCCGCCGTAAAGTCGCATGGTATGCCCATACCTCGCATTATACACCCGTTCGCGCACAGAAAGCAAACGCATTTTTCAGCCTTTCGCGGAATAGTATGGTTCAAACTTTCTATGTCTCGCAGGGGGTGTATCCATGCGCAAGGGTCATGACAGGAAAAGCGCGGGCAGGAGGGTGGCAGTCCGCGTTGTGACAGGTTTTGCCGCCGGATTTTGCGGTCTATGCGTCTCGCTCGCGCTGGCGGCGGGTCTCATCGTATCGGGGACGATCCCGGAGGACGCGATGGACGCGGCGGTCGTCGCGTCGGCACTCGCCGCCGCGCTTATCTTCACGCTGCGGGTGTTCGCGCGCGCCAAAAAGTGATTTGGCAATTACCGCAAACAGAGCGCGGGCCGCCGCTGAATGAATCATTTCGTTTGTTACGGCCCCGGCCGTGACAAACGAAATGATTCTGAATGATTATGGTTTGTATATGACGGCGGCCTCCGGGAGGTCGCCGTCGGTCAGTTCCGCGTCGCAGCCCTGTCCGATCAGTTCATCAGCCTCGGCGCGCGTCACGCGTATCAAGTATTCTCCGTTCCCGAGCTCGCCCATCGGCTTGCCAAGCAGCATATCGGGAAGCTCGCCCGTTACTCTGACTACGGCGTAGAACCCGCTCGCGTCATATCCGGACGTCGCCGAAGACATCGCGTACCCGGCGCCGTCTCCCCCGCTCGGGCTGCGTTGCGCCGCGCCGTCCGCTTCCGGCGCCGGCTCGGACACGGGAGGAACCGCGTACATGTTTTCCGGCGTATCGCGCGCGGCGGCGGGCGCGCTCTCCCCTTCCGGCGCGGAATCGCGGGCACCTATCGCGTCTTCCTTTACGGATGCGCCGCCGTCTGCGGACGCGGAGTCTCTGCCCTCCGCGGGAGCGCTTCTGCCCACGCCCTGTCCGGCGCCGGCGCTGTAATTTTGTATTTCCGGCGAATAATCCGAACTCCGGGAGTACGCGCCGCCTGTCATTGCCGCAAGTTCCCGCCGATTGTTCTCGGCCATGCGGTTTGTGCGGATCGCGAACAACAGCGCCACGAGGCACGCCACGGGCAGCAGACGCCGCAGGTTTGTCCTGCGGCGCGCCGGGTGCGACGCCGCGCGCCGCGTCCACACGGGTCTCGCCCGCAGCGGCGACGACGCCGCCGCTGCGGGCGCGGAAGCCGCTCCGGCGCCGACGCGCGGCGCCGCCGCTATGCGCTCCGACACAAAACCGGGCAGCGCGTCGGGCGGCGCGGTCTCTTCCCGCGTCACAGCTTCGGATATGAGCCTGTACAACTCAAAGCGTGAAGCGCACGACGCGCAGCCATCCATGTGCCGACGCAGCCGTTCCAGATCGCCGCAGCACAGCTCGCCGTCCGCCGCCGCGCTTATCATTTCGAGGTATTCCTTACACATGATCACAGTACGCCCCCTCTATTTGTTTAGACGTTTTTCATCGCCAAGAGTTCCATTTTCTGTAAGGATTCGCACGAGAGACTGTCTGGCGCGCGACAGACGCGACTTTACGGTACCCTCGCCTACTCCCATTACCTCCGATATATCGGCGTAGCTCATCCCGGACGACTCGCGCAGAAGCAGCGTCTCCCTGTAGACGGGAGGGAGACTTTCTATTCCCTTTACAATGGCGCCGAACAATTCGCGGCGCAGCAGGACGTCCTCGGGCAGCGCGCGCATGTCCGGGATATCCGGATCGCGCTCATCCCCGTATTCGTCAAGGCTGATGATGTGCGCGTCTCTGTCCCGCGCCTTTTTGCGCAGGATGTCTGAACATATGTTGTAGGTTATCCTGTATAACCAGACCGAAAACCGGCTCTCGCGCTTGAAGGAGCCCAGATGGGTATACGCGCGCAGAAACGCCTCCTGCGAAGCGTCCAGCGCGTCGTTCTCATCGCCGGTCAAGCGGAGCGCCAGATTGTACACATTTTTCTGATTATCAAGTACGAGCGCCTCGAAAGCCGAGGCGTCGCCGCCGAGCGTTCTTTCTATTGCCGAGCCTTCCTCCACAGCCGTCAAAGCTGTTACCTCCCGATGAGGAACCGTCAAGCGCCGACTTGCGAGTCGTCATTTAACAGTTCCCAAGGCTGATCTCTTCCGTAATACTGTGTATGTCGCGGGTGCTTGAGATTTTAGTTATGCGCTCACGGAGGCTGCTCGAACGCCGGACGCCCCGGAGGTACCACGAATAGTACCTGCGGGCTTCCAGACAGGCGACGCGCTCGCCCTTGAGCGCGACCGCGCTCTCGAACTGCCGGACGGCGACGGACAGCTTCTCACTCAGCGACGGCTGCTTCGGCTGCTCTCCGCCGTCCAGCGCGGCGTTCGCGTCCCTGAAAATCCAAGGGTTGCCAAAAGCGCCCCGCCCGATCATCGCCATGTCGGCGCCCGTATACCTCAGTATGCGCGCGGCGTCCCCGGCGGTAAACACGTCTCCGTTCGCGATAACGGGGATGGTCAGCGCTTTTTTGACTTCTCGAATGATATTCCAGTCCGCGGCGCCGGAGTACATCTGCGCGCGCGTCCTGCCGTGTACGGCGACAGCCGCCGCGCCCGCGTCCTGCGCCATCAGCGCAAATTCCACGGCGTTCGCACAGCCCCTGTCCCATCCCTTGCGAATCTTCACCGTCACGGGGCGCAAAATCGCGTCCGCGACGGCTTTTATTATCCGGTACGCGGCTTCGGGATCGCGCATGAGCGCGCACCCGTCGCCGCTCCGCACAATTTTTCCGACGGGGCAGCCCATATTTATATCGATAAAATCGCCGCCCGATACGGACAGCGCCAACTCCGCCGCCCGGGCCATGCAATCCGCGTCGCTGCCAAAAATCTGCACGCCCGACGGGTGCTCGTCCGGACTTAGGTACAGGAGCGAGCGCGTCTTGCCGTCCCCGCAGACGAGAGCCTTCGCGCTGACCATCTCCGTAAAGGTGAGCCCGGCGCCGTATTCGCGGCATATCGCCCGGAACGATGCGTCACTCACGCCCGCCATCGGCGCCAGCGCCAGACGCGAGTTGACCGCGATGTCCCCGATAAGCATGTGAACCTCGAAAACATTCAAAATCGACCGCCGCGCCGCGGCGGCGTAAGCGTCTCAGAATTTGAGTATGGGTTTGACCGTGACGCCGGTATGCGAGTCCTCAAACGCCTGCTTTATATCCTTAAAATCGTATATTTTTATCAACTTATCCACGGGCAGCCTTCCTTCGTTGAAGTACTGCACCAGCTTGGGTATGAATATCTGCGGATTTGACGCGCCTTCTGTGACGCCCGCAAGGGTCACGGACGGGTTCATCAGGAGCGGTTCCAGCGGTACCGACACCTCCGCGTCGCCCGTGACGGAATTCAGGACGCAAAGCCCCTCGCGCCGCAGACATCTGAGCGCCTGCAGTGTGAGCGCCGGTATCCCCGACGACTCAATGGAGTAGTTCGCGCCGCCGTCCGTGATCTTCTTGATCTCCTCGACGGCGTCGGTCTCCTTGCCGTTCACCACGTGCGTCGCCCCGACCTCCAGGGCCATCTCAAGACGCGAGGCCACGACGTCCACACCTATGATCTTGCTGCATCCGGCTATCTTTGCGGCCATAAGCGCGGCCATGCCCACGCCCCCGCAGCCGAATACGACAAGCGACGAGTACGGTTTCGGGTTGGCGCGGTTCAGCACGGCGCCCGCGCCCGTCTGCACGCCGCAGCCCAGCGAGCACAGCTTCATGAGATCGTCGTCAGAGCGCACGTCTACCTTGACGGCGTTGCGGGCGTCCACGACGACGCGCTCGGCAAACGAGCCCTGCCCGAAAAATGACGACACGGGCACGCCGTTCTGTGAAAAGCGCTTCGTGCCGTCCTTGAACGAGCCGTCAAAGAACAGTCTGTTGAGGTGCTCGCATGCGTACGGATGTCCCTCGACGCAATGCCGACAGACGCCGCAGGATGGGTACGACATGATGACGCGGTCGCCCGGCTTGAGCGACTCGACTCCCGCGCCCACCTCTTCGACGACGCCGACGCCCTCGTGTCCGAAAATCGCCGGCAGCGTCACGGGGATCACCTGGTTCATGCCGGCGGCGTCTGTGTGACAGACTCCGGCCGCAATGACCCGCACCAGCGCCTCCGACGCCTTCGGCTGCGCCAACTCCACCGTCTCAATCGAAATTTCGCCTTTTTTGTGCGTAACAGCGGCTGTTACTTTCATAATGGCCTCCTTGCTTATTCTGATTGCTGGTATTTCCCATACCATCCGTTCCGGCTAATTGTAGCACATCGCGGGATAAAACACAAACTGTCCATAGTCGGAATATTTTCGTTTGTGATGGCGAAGTCATCACAAACGAAATTATTCCACTGAAAATCTGCTTGAACGCACACTCTCTTTATGATATATTGTTTTCGGGAGGAATGGATATGCCCATATATTCAATTGAACAGATAAAGGGGCGCGTTACACCGATAGCTGAGCGGTATGGCGTTAGGCGCGTTATGCTGTTCGACCCCTGCGCTCACGGCGATGCGACCGAGGACAGCTTTACGAGCGAATAAAGGACGACGAGGCGCTGATTTATGAAGCACAATAGGGGCGACAGAGACGCAGAAGCGCCGGAACTGATAATACGATGCTGCGATAATACAAGCAATAGAGCTTGATTATATGCCGGAGCCTGATGACGACGCGCTTGTCATTGACGGCGAGAACGATTGGGAACCGGAGCTTTAGCGTTATACAGAAGCTAAACTTAACAAACAGCGCCACGCTATGGAGGCGCGGAAAGGAACCGCAACTATGGAATACGTATTGATGCACAAAAATATATCCGTCGCTGTGCTGGAGATATTTGAGGACACCGGGACCATATTAAAAACGCTTGAACTCATACGCCCGGAGCATCTGCCGATCGGCATCCGGCTCACGCCGCAGGGCAAGCCGGAGACGAAAGCCATAAACGACTGGTGGTCAGGTCGCGCCATACCGGCGTCGCGGAGCGGGCTGCGCGACGCTTTGGAAATACTGCAAATATCCTCGCCGGTCTTGCTGCTGACTAAATGCTTCGGACTGTCGCTGTCGGATCAGTATTGGATGCGCCCGTCGAACAAGCCGTTTGAATGGTCAGACGTCAATTTCTTTGAGAACGAGTTTTCGGAGGACGTGGGCAACGCGCTGTTCGGACGCGCCGCAGACGGGGAACTCGATCTGATGTCGCCGGACAATACCTCGGACGGCTGGTTGAAAAAGAAATGGGTCGTCGCGGACGGGAAGCGGCTGCTCTTGAAAGGCGGCAGCGGACCGTACTATCAAGAACCGCTCAACGAGGTGATCGCCAGCGCGATCATGCGGCGGCTCGGCATACCTCACGCGCCGTATACGCTGACGTGGGACAGCGACCAACCGCTGTCCGCGTGCGAGGATTTCATCACGCCGCAGACTGATCTTGTGAGCGCGTGGCATATCCGCGAAACAGGCAAAAAGCCCGGCCACATATCCGAATATCAGCACTTCATACAGCGTTGCGATGCGCTGGGCATACCCGGTGCGCGAGACGGTCTTGACCGTATGCTCGCTGTGGATTACCTTATCGTCAACGCCGACAGGCACTACAACAACTTCGGCACGGTCAGGAACGCGGAGACACTGGAATGGCTCGGACTTGCGCCTGTCTTCGATTGCGGCACGTCCTTGTGGTACGACGCCGTCGCCGGGGCTGTTCGTCCGCGGGCGGAGCAAAAGAGCAAGCCGTTTCGAGGCAAGCACGGCGAGCAGATTGAGTTGGTAACGAATTTCGACTGGCTTGACTTTACCGCCTTGCGCGGTGTGGATGAGGAATACTCCGACATTTTGCGCCGGAGTCCGTACATTGAGGACAATCGGCGCGACGTGTTGTGCTATGCTCTTCGCGAGCGCGTTAAAATGCTTGAACAGTTTACGTTGTCGCGCAACGCCATTGTTCCGGAGTCGGAGCCGGTAAACGACTCGGATGAGGACGAGGACAATTGGGAATCGGAGCTTTAACCGAGCGGCGAATTCAAAACCGAATAGAACCACTCAGCATTATGAGCCGGAGATTCATTTATTTGAAGTATATGGACGAAAACAAGAAATCGCATACAACGAGCTTCGCGACCGGCAAAACGCTCGGGGAATCAAAAACGGATATGGACAGGATGTACCTCATCGCATCCGCCGTGACGAAAGCGTTCCACAGTGACGGCATACACGCGCGATACGTTAAAGTCGGCGGACATGATAACGATCATAACGCAGAACCCGGCGCCGTGATACATCTCAACCGTCGGGAATTGAAAACCGTCGCCCGGAGTCTTTTGGAATAATCAACCGAGCGTGCGGTTAAAGATAAAATTGCGATGAAAACAGGGTAACGCGGGAGCGCGACCCGACGCGAGCCGCCATTATACGGTGGAACGGTGAGTCTCCGGGTTCGCCGTTCTCCGTTTCACCGGTAATGCGGGGCGGATAAACTCCCGCGCCCGCAGGCGCGGAATCCCCACGTCCGAAACCGAACCGCAACCCAGAGCGGCGCGGTTGCGGTTCGGAGAGGATGCGCGACGCAGCGAAGCGGATGCCCAAGCCTGCGAGGGCAAAGCGAATCATAGTCCGCGCCGACGGAGCGCAGGGCGCTCCGTCGGCGACGGCGACTAGCGTTTGATCTGCATGTAGAGTTCGTCTCCGGCAGTGGGTTCTTTTATCGTCGTCTCGTCGTCGTAGACGAGCAGCTTCTTACCGTCCGCTATTTTTTGCGTAATCTTATACCGCGCTTTATCATGCGGGTAATACGGTATAAAGCAAACCGGTTTCCCCGCCCTCTTGACGTTCACCGCGCCACGCCACACGCCGGGCGGAACGGCGACGACGCCGGGTTCGCTGAATGTCACCGCCCGCATATTATCGGGATCATCCCCGAGCATTATCTCAATTTCGGCGTCAAAGCTGTTCCACGGCTCGACGACGTCCGTTCCGGAGAACCACAAAAACTCCGCTGCCTGTCCGTTGCTTACCGGCTCGTCGTCCCCGAGCTTGCACGGCTTTGTGACAATGTTGAAGCTGAACTGCTGCACTGTTCCGGGCATGTCCTCTTTTCCCTTAAAAACACATCGCGGATTCATTATCGCGTCGCCCAGCTTGTGGTAATCCTTTCGCAGTTCTACGATGCAATCCCTGTATTTACCGGCGGTCGAGGCGTTTTTGTAGAACGGCTCCATATACTTGCGGACGTCCTCTTCCGTCTCGTCGGGCCGCGTGAAACACAGTCCGCAGAATGTACACGGCTGCTCGGGATCCTTTACACAGTACCTCACCTTGTCCTTTTCGTATATCCATTCCTCGCCGCCGTTTTCGTCTTCGCGGGGATAAACTCTCCCTATGGTGGTTCCGACGTATGTCAGCATGGTGTTTATGCCACGCACAACTTTTTTAAAGTAAACAGGACTGTGGAACACGCCGGCGGGAGCGGCGACGATAGACGGCTTCGTTATATGATATATTTCCATCGACTGCGCCGTGTCGCCTATGCAAAAGCCAACTTCAAATTCGGATTCAAATATGTTCGCCAAATCGGCGCCTGTAAAAACGAAAAAGTTGTGCGCGCCGTCGTGTATGTGCGGAATATCCATAGTACCCACCCTGGTAGCCACCAGAAAACCCGCCCCGAAAGACACGTCCGGAATTACGGAGTCGTCGTTAAAGAATGCCATTCGCGGGCTGGTATATCCCGCCCAATTGGCTTTATTGTCCGATTTGACAAACGGATGGAAAAGGCTTGAAAGATTTCCCATGACTATCACCTCCAGTACCATTCGGCGAAACGGAGTCCACCGCTGTTCCAAATCTCGACTCCGCCCAATTCTTCATTGATAGCCAACGACGCCGTCTGATCGCAGAGCCCATACCACGGCGTTATCTCCACAAACATCCGCGACATTTCAAGAAGCGTTTCTTTACGCGATTCAGGGTCGGGATTGGCGACGGCGTCGGCGCCTAATTTCAAATACGTATCGTAGCCCGGCCAACCTTCCGCATACTGGGCAGCGCCCCATAATACGTAATCATAGAGCATACCAACCGCGTACCCCTGCGGCGAAGCCGCGGCGTAAAGGGATATATCGTACATAGCGGGGTCTTGCGTTACGGTAAAGTACGACGCGGCGTCATAGTTGTTGATGATCACGTTGACGCCAATTTCTTTCAGATTCGCCTGTAAAATTTCGGCTTCCGTTATGTACGCAGTAGAGCCGTTTGTTATGACGACTATATCCTTGCCTACAAGTCCCGCTTTTTCGGCGTGCTCCTTTGCCCGCTCAATATCGCGTCCTACGGAGTACGTCGGATGGAGATTACCCAGCTCCGGCGTGTAATCAAGACAGTACATCGAGACAGGATAATCCAGCTTTGTAGCGTTGCCGAAATATACGAGATCAACCATCGCGTCCCTGTCCACAGCATAACATACCGCGAGCCGCGCGTCCAGATTGTTCATCACGGAGACCGGATTCAAATTAAAAGTCATGGTCGCGGCAAATACGGTATGGTAGGACTCAACGTTGTAACCGGAAAGTGTTTTGGCAAACTCGACATCTTGAGCCGGAATCGCCGATACATCGACTGTGCCTGTCTGGAGCGCCGTGACTATTTGGGCATCCTCATTAAAAACCTTGTAATTGAGATTCTCTATCAGCGCTTTTTCGCCCCAATAATCCGGATTGGCTTTCATGTAGAGGTGGCTGTTGACAACATACTCGTCAACGACATAAGGCCCTGTACCCACCGGATTCATTACAAAATCTTCTTCGTCGAAAGACTCCGAGTCGAGGATATATATCTGACTGAGTGAACCCATCTGCTGCATCGAATAACTGCTAAGAGCCAGATCGATCGTATAATCGTCGATGATTTTTGAATTGCCCATATCCAAGCAGGTGAGGAAATTTGCGCTCATCGGGTCGTTGAGATAATACTCGAAAGTAAACCAGACATCCTTCGCGTCAAACGCGTTCCCGTTTGAGAAAGTGACGCCCTCCCGGCAGTGTATGATCCATTGCGAGGTGGACACCTCTTCGATATCGGTCGCCAGAAGCCAGACCGGCGTTCCGTCTGATTTGTAGTCAACGAGAACCTCCATATACTGACGGACGACGCCCACAAAGTTGCCGGTGATCTTCGACGGAACCAACGTGCCGCTGTCTCCCGAGATGGCGACGTTCAGTGTATCTCCGGCGGAAGCGGGTGTTCCTTCCGAACCGGCGGGCTGATCGCCGGATGGTGTATCAGACGCGCTGTTCGACCGGTCTTCTTCCGTAATCGATGGACTCGCGGTATCTTCGCCGCCTCCTGCGGTTTCCTTTTTACACGCTGTAAACGTGATCACTGATATGCAACACAGCATCAGCGCCGCAATCCTTTTTGACATGTTTTTATTCATTCCTCCAAATTGTGTTAATTGCATACCGCTTACCAAGACAAATTCACATATGAGGCGGCGCCTCCGATGTAGGAAGTGTCTACGCCTTTCAGGTCTTTGTTATAGGCGAAAATAGACAGCGTATCAAGTACGCCGTACCATGGCGACAGATCGACGAATTTTCTGACAAGCTCGTGCAGCGCATCGTTCCGGGTTTTCTCATCCGCGATAGCCAGCACTTTTGCACCCTCTTCCATGTAGGCGTCGCGCTCCGGCCCCTCCCAACCGAGTGTGAAGAAAAGGAAGTACGCATACAGTATATCCGCCGCCATCTGGGTGGGCGCGCTTGTGGCGTACAGGGCGATTTCAAATTGCGACGGATCTGAGATGAGCGAATAGTAAGACGCCTGATCATAGTTGAGGATTTTAAGGTCAACGCCGATTTCCTTGAAGTCCGACTGCATAATTTCGGCCATCGAGGAAAAAACGTCGGCGCCGTTTGTTATGACGCGGAGCGTCTTGCCGACAAGTCCTGCTTGCTGCGCCAATGCCTTTGCCCTCTCAATATCGAACCCGACGGAATACGTCCCGTCGAGGTTGGCGCTGCGCTCCTCAAAGTCCACAAGCGCCTCTGAGAGCGGCCATCGGGTTTTCTCCGCGTATCCGCCGTACGCGAGATTAATAATAGACTCCGTGTTTATTGCGTGGTCGAGGGCGCGTCTGGCTTCTCTTGACTCGAGCGGGCTTCCCGGCGCCATGTTGTAGAACACTGCCAGCGCGTAACCCGGCTTGCTCTGCACTATACTATACTTCCCGAGGCTTTCGACGTGTTCGATGTCAAAACCATTGACACCCGCCATATCAAGCGCTCCCGCTTCAAGACCGTTGACGACTTGCGCCGATTCGTTCATAACTTTAAAATGGATCGTTTTTATAGCGGAGGGGTCGCCCCAGTAGTCGTCACGGCGCTCGACCGTTAAATGGCTGTTCACGACATATTCCGCAACCTTATATGGGCCGGTACCCACGGGAGTTGCCGACATTTTTTCCGGATCATAGCTCTCTGCGTCAAGTATCATCACGGCGTTGAGCATTATCTCCTGCGCCGCGTTAAACACGGTATATCGCAAATCGACCGTATAATCGTCGATTTTTGCCGTAGCGGCCAAGTCGAGCGACTGGACATTCAGCGCGCGCGACGGTTCTTCCGAATATATTTTGAATGTGAATATCACATCGTCGGCAGTAAAGGGATTCCCGTTGCTGAACTTGACTCCCTCGCGCAGGCGCATCGTATACTGCGTGTCCGTCACTTTCTCAATAGCCGTAGCCAGCATCCAATCGCGCTCGCCGGTTATCTTGTCATAGAATAACGGTTCCATATAGGTCGGCAGGACGCTCAAAAAACCGCCTGTCACTTTAACAGGATCGAGCGTACCGCTGTCCTGCATCGCCGCAACATTCAAGACTCTGTTTTCGTTCGGGTCGGCGGCGACGCTATTGCCAGCATTGTCGGCGCCGTCGTCTTCTTTCTTACCGCAGGCGGAGAGCGAGAATACAGTTGCGGCGACTAAGACGATTGCCAAAATTCTTTTGATAATACTCATTTGTTATCTATCCTCCTAATTTTATAAGAGCTGTGATAAACGAAAAATCTTACTACTCCGTCCAGTACCACTCGTCGTAACGGAAGTCGCCGCTCGACCAGAACTTGACGCCTTGGAGCTTTGAATTATACGCGACCGCGTTTTCAGTGTCGCAGATCCCATACCACAAGTCTGCGTCAACGAAGATGCGCACCATCTCATATACGCTGTCGCTGCGCGCCTGCACGTCCGGGTTCGCCAGCACCTCCTCGCCCAGCGCGAGAAAACGCGCTTTGCCTTCCCACTCGTTATCCATCAGTACGGGCGTATATAAAACGTAACTGTACAGCATACCCACTACCAGCTTTTGCGGCGAGGCGGTCGCGTAGATCGACATATCAAACATCGTCGGGTCGTTTGAAACGTCGTAGTAGCTCGCTGCGTCGTAGTTGTTGATCTCCGCCATAACGCCGATATCTTTCAAGTTTGCTTGTACTATCTCAGCTATCGTAATATAGTCAGAGGAACCATTCGTGACAATCTTGACGGTTTGGCCTACGATGCCCGCTTTCTCCGCGTACTGCCTCGCAAGCTCCACATCATGGCCCACGGAGTACGATTCGTGCATATTCGCAAAACGCGGCTCGAAGTCCTTGGCCGACATGGAAACGGGGTAGTCAGTCACCGCGGCGTGTCCGTCATATACAAGGCTCACGATCGCATCCCTGTCTATGGCGTGACTCACGGCAAGCCTGGCGTCCAAGGATTTGAAAACTGAGTTGTCCGACAGATTGAAAACGATGTTGTTGCATAATCCCGTCATTATCGTATCGACTTTGAAATCCGGGAGACCGCTTACATAACCAATTTCGGATATCGGAATACCTGATACATCCACGGTACCCGCCTGGAGCGCGTTGATCCTCTGCGTATCTTCGTTTAACACCTTAAACTGAAGATTCTTTATCCTTGGCGCCTCTCCCCAATAGTTCCCGTTGGCGGTCATGCTGACATGGCTGTTAATGACATAATCTGTCACGACATACGGGCCCGTGCCAACGGGGTTCAGGGCATACGAGTCGGCGTCAAACGACTCCTCGTCAAAGAAGTACAGCATGGTGAGGGCGTCCATCTGCGTGATTTGATATCCCACTATGGCTAAATCGATCGTATAATCGTCAAGAATTTTTGAGTTTTCGAGATCAAACGTCGGGATATACATAAAACCCATCGGGTCATTTTTCAAATAGTTCAACGTGAACATGACGTCCGCCGCGGTAAAGGGATTGCCGTTTGAAAACTTCACGCCCTCCCGCAAGTGTATTATCCACTGCGAGGTAGACACTTCTTCAATGTCTGTCGCGAGCCGCCACACTTTCTCCATGTTAGCGTCGTTGTCGAACAGAGGCTCGGCGAACATGCGCGCCACGTTCACAAATCCGCCCATCATCTTTATGTAATTGAGCGTACCCCCGTCGCCTGTCACCGCTATGTTCAGCGTGTCTCTCGCGGAACCGACTTGCGGGGCGCCGGCGTCCTGTTCGTTATCGCCGCCCTGATTGCCGCTTTGATCCGGCGTCCCGTCCGCCTCGGACCCCGAGCCCGTACCGTCGCTTGACGCGGGACTTTCGGATTTTCCCCCGTCGCAGGCGGAGAAAGCAAACAGGAGCGCACAGCACAGAAGCAATGCGATGAACCTTTTTCCGTATTTTTGTTTTTGCATTTTTTCCTCCCGATTGTTGTATTTGTGATAGCCTTACGCGGCGGCTAATTCGCCCACGCCCAGTTCTGGAAATTCGAGTTTCGATAGAACATGAAATCGACCCCGGTAAGATCAGCGTTTACAGCTACGCTTACCTCCGCCTCGGCGAATGCGTACCAGAATGACTCTCTTTCGAGTATTTCCGTCAATTCATCAACCATCGGCGTACGCTCCGCGACATCATAGGTTCCGCCCGCTGCTGCGGAAATATCGGCAAACCGGTCGATACCTTCCCATACCCCCTCGTTAAAGCACGGTTCGTAAGTGAACCAGCCGTAGTAGGCTTGCGGCGCCATTCTGGACGGAGCGGTTATCTCCCATATGAGGAAGTCGTACATTGTGAGGTCAACGGTGACATCCAAATAGCTTGCTATATCGTAGTTGTTTATGACCGCAGTGACTCCGATATCTTTCAAATTCTGCTGGATGATTTCGGCGATCGTTATATCGGCGCTTGAGCCGCTTGTAGCGATTCTGACGCTTTCACCGGTAATGCCGGCTGATTCCGCATATGCCTTAGCGAGTTCGGGATCGTAGCCGACGGAATATGTCGGATCCAGAGTGGAATAGCTCTCTTTGTAATCAAGAAACGAATTTGGCAGCGGCCATTTCGGTATTTCCGCGTTCCCGTAATAAACGAGATTTATTATCGCCTCTTTGTTGATTGCGTGGCAAACCGCCTTGCGCGCGTCACGTCTGCTCATTATAGAAGCTTCGGATGTGTTGAACCAAACGGCATTGATGGAATTAGTGGACAGCTTATGGAGCTCGTACTCCGGCAGGCTGGAGACATACTCCGTGTCTTGGCTTGCTATCTCCGCCACGTCCACCGTACCGGTCGCCAATCCGTTGACGATTTGCTCGGTTTCACCAATGACCTTATACTTGATCCTTTTTATTTTCGGAGGACCTCCCCAATAGTTCTCGTTCGCTGTCAGATCAAGCGAGCTGTTGACCACCCAGTTAGTCACAACATATGGGCCTGTACCGATAGGATTATCGCTGTATGTGGCTGCATCATATGTCTCCGCATCATACATGTGAACCGTAATGAAATTGTTCGCTATACTGATATCGAACACAGTGAAGTTCAGCTCAACCGTATAGTCGTCGAGCTTCTTTGGGGGATTGATTTCCCAGTCGAGCGTGGGGAAGCTGGGAACGCGGTTTTCGCCGCGTTCGAGAACGTCAAAGGTGAAAAGGACATCGTCCGCGTTGAAAGGATTGCCATTTGAGAACGTCACGCCCTCACGAAGATGAATAATCCACTGTGTCGGCGTAATCTCGTCTACTCCCGTCGCCAGCTTCCAAAACCGGTCGCCGTCAGGGGTAAGGTCATAAAGCGGTTCCGCCCAAGTGCGCACATATACATTTGTGTCTTTCGGATCCAATGTCCCCGCATCTGCGGAAACCGCGATTGTTAATGTGTCTCTGGCGGAAGCCGGCGGCGTTTGGCTTGATACGCCCTGATCCGATGTTTCATTTGCTGCGGCGCCCCCCGGCGCCTCTGTGCTTGCGGACGGACTTTCGGATTTTTCGCCATTACAAGCCGCAAACAAAAATATACCGGCGCAGCACAGAAGCAATGCGATGAACCTTTTCCCGTATTTTTGCATAACCGGACTCCTTTCAGTGTTCGCTTCTTTCTGTTTACGCAGCCCAATACCACTCGCTGTAGTACGTGTTATTGGCCATCATAAACTCTCCGGGTACGAGATTTTTATTGTGCCCTATGGCGAACATTATCTCCACAAGATTGTACCAAGGCGCTTCGCGCGCGAATATTTCGGTCATTTCCTTTATGTATGTATAGCGCTCCGCGTCGTCCGTGACGCTCATGATGAGCCCGGCGAGCTCGGCGAACCTATCCTTGCCCTCCCATACGCCCTTGTTGAGCGACGCCATATATGTATACCAGCCGTAGTAATGCTGCGCCGCCGTATTGGATGGGACATACAGCCCAGAGAAGAATATATCGTATTGCGTCGTGTCCTGATATACCGAAAATGCGGTGGCGGGATCCAAATTGATGATTTCGGCGGTGACTCCGATCTCGCGAAGGTTTGCCTGTACGATTTCCGCCATCGTGATGACTTCGGCGACTCCGTTTGTCGCTATTACAACCGGCTTGGCGGCGAGCCCGGATGATTCGGCAAGCTGCTTCGCGAGCTCGATGTCGGGGCTGTTCTGATACGTCGGATCCGCGGCGGCAAGCTCGGGAGTGTATTCAAATGTCGTGGAAGGCAAAGGCCAGTCCGGTATGCTGGATATACCGAAGTACACGAGATCGACTATCGACTGCCTATTAAGAGAGTAGACAGCGGCAAGCCTGGCGTCACGGCTGCTGAAAACGGAATCGACGCTCGTATTAAACCATATCGCCTGTGTGCTTCCGGATGACCTCAGGATCACGGTGTAGTCAGGAAGCGTCTGGACATAGCTGACATCCTGAGCCGGTACGGTTGCGATATCAACGCCGCCTGTCGTCAGAGCGTTGACGATCTGCGCCGGTTCGTTGATAACCCTGAATTTCAGGTTTGGAATCTTACCCGGCGTTCCCCAATAATCCGGATTCGGCACGAGGTTGACATGGCTGTCAATTACATATTCGCTGACAAGATAAGGGCCCGTACCGATGGGATGCACCTTCATATCTTCATCGTCATACGATTCCGCGTCGTACATCTGTATCGTCGGGAAATTATTGACGACCGACAGATCATATGATTCGAAATTCAGTTCAAGCGTATAATCGTCTATGACTCTTGACGCCGAGAGATCGCCCAGAACCGGTATCGACGGAGACCACGTGGGATGCGTGTTGTTCGCCTTTAGCGTAAAGTACACATCGTCCGCCGTAAAAGGATTGCCGTTAGAAAACTTTACGCCCTCTCTCAGATGCACTATCCACTGCGTAGGCGTAACGGTCTCGTAGCCCGTGGCAAGTATCCACACTTTATCACCGTTTGCGTCAATGTCGAAGAGCGGCTCGCAGTACATTCTCGAAATGTCTTTGAATTGTGATCCGCCGCCTAGATCAATGGGATCCAGCGAGCCGACGTCGTTGGACACGGCGACCGTCATCGTATCCCTTGCGGAAGCGGCGCCGGCGGTATTCAGGCTTCCGGCGTCGACGGGGGCGCCGCCCGTATCGACAGGAGCGCCGCTCTCGCCGGCGTCACTTGAGGTCGAGCTGCTTTCGCCGCCTCCTTTTTCGCCGCAAGACGCGACCGTGAAAATCATTGTAAGACAGAGCGCCAGCGCGAATATTTTCCGAGTGTTCGTTTTCATTTTCTTAACCCCTTTCGAATTCAAAAAGTTCCATAAGACGTTAAACCGCCGTTATTCCTTGTTGATTTCTTTATATTTGCAGCACGCGACGAAATGATTGGGCGAGCTCTCGAAGAGGGTCTGCGGGTTGGCGCACTCTTCCGAGGCGTGCTGACACCTCGCCATAAAGCGGCAGCCCGGCTTTGGATTTATCGGTGATGTGATTTCCCCCTGCATGATGATACGTTTTGTTTTATTGTGGATATCCGGAACCGGTATAGCGGAGAGAAGCGCCTTTGTGTACGGATGGAGAGGGTTGCTGAAAAGCTCATCCGACGGGGCTTTTTCCACACTTTGGCCGAGGTACATGACCATAATGTCGTCTGAAATATATTTAACGACGGAGAGGTCGTGCGTGACGAACATGTACGCGAGGCCCCTCTCGGCCTGCAAGTCGAGCATCAAATTAATGATCTGCGCTTGTATTGAAACGTCAAGCGCGGAGACAGGCTCGTCGCATACGATGAACTTGGGCTTGAGCGACAGAGCCCTCGCGATTCCAATGCGCTGCCGCCGCCCACCGTCAAGCTCATGAGGATATGAATTTTCAAAGCGTTCGGCTATTCCGACGGTATCCATCAACACCCTCACCTCGGACATTATGTCCGCCTTGCTCAGCTTCCCCTGAAGCAAAAGCGGTTCCATAATCGCCTCGCTGACGGACATTCGGGGATTTAGGGATGAAAACGGATCCTGGAATATTATCTGCATCTTTTCGCGTATGGCTTTCAATTCGCTTTTATTCGGGTTTGTGATATCACGCCCCTCGTAGAACACCTGTCCGGAGGTGATGTCGAGCAGGTGCAATATCGCCCTGCCGAGCGTGGTTTTTCCGCAACCCGACTCCCCGACGACTCCGAGCGTCTTGCCCTCGTCGAGCGTGAAGCTGATGTCGTCTACGGCGTGCAGCGCTCCGCCGCCCGTTTTGAAATACTTCTTGAGATTTCTTACTTCAAGCAGCGCGCTCATTAATCGTCACCTCCGGGATTTAAGCATTTGACAAAATGGCCGGGTTCGATTTCCAGTACTGCGGGAGCTCCGGCGGCGCAACCATCCGCCGCCTTAGGACACCTCTCGCAGAACGCGCAGCCCTTAGGCAGATTTGTCGGATCCGGCATCAGGCCTTTAATAGGCTTTAACCTCGGTTCTGTGGAATTCAGCTTTGGCAGGGAATTAAATAAACCGACCGTATATGGGTGCGACGGGTTATCGAAAATGTGCTCCGCTGTTCCGTACTCGACAATGCTTCCCGCGTATATAACGGCTACCGAATCGCAAATATCCGCCACCACTCCCAGGTCGTGCGTTATGAGTATGACCGACGTGCCGAGATTTTCTTTCAGCGACTGCATCATCTCAAGCACTTGCGCCTGTATCGTGACGTCGAGCGCCGTCGTCGGTTCGTCCGCAAGCAGGAGCTCCGGATTGCACGCCAGCGCCATAGCTATTACGACGCGCTGCTTCATGCCTCCGGAGAACTGGTGCGGATACTCGCCGAACCTCTCCATCGGTATCCCCACCATTTCAAGCATATCGCACGCGCGGCGCTCCGCTTCCGACTTTGTGATTTTATTGTGCAGACCGATCGCTTCCGCTATCTGGAATCCGACTTTTTCAATGGGATTGAGCGCCGTCATCGGATCCTGGAATATCATCGATATCTTATTGCCGCGTATTCTGCGCATTTCTTTCTCGGATTTGTTCATAATATCTTCGCCATTTAAGATTATATTGCCGCCGCAAAATTTCGCCGGAGGCGTCTGCAATATTCGCAGTATCGAGCGTGCTATGGTGGTTTTCCCCGCTCCCGTCTCGCCCACGAGCCCGATTGTCTCTCCCTTTTTAACGTTGAGGTTCACACCGTTTACGGCATGTATAATGGCGTCGTCCGTGTGATACTCCACAACAAGATCCCGGATTTCAAGTAAATTGTCAGCCATCTGCATCACCTCAATTCTTTAAGCGCGGATCAAGCGCGTCGCGCAATCCGTCGCCCAACAGATTGAACGCGAGAACGGTGATCATAACGCAAATACCGGGGTATAACGCAAGAGTCCCGTGATCTCTCATAAAGTTCCGCGCGTCCGATATCATCGCCCCCCACTCCGGAATCGGCGGCTGCACGCCCAAGCCTATGAAGCTCAGACCCGCCCCGGCCAGCGCCGAACTGCCGATCCCCATCGTGATGGCGACGATGAGCGGGGATATGGCGTTGGGGATTATGTGCTTTAAGATGATGCGGCCGTTACCCGCGTTTATGGACTTTGCCGCCTCAATGTACTCCATTTCCCTGACAGACAAAATCGACGCCCTCATGAGACGGGCAAAGCCCGGCACCGAGCCTATGCCTATGGCTATGACCGCGTTTCGCAGACTCGGCCCGAGTACGGCTGCCAGCGTGACGCACAGCAGAAACATCGGGATACTCTGATATATATCGAGCAGACGCATTATCAGGTTATCTTTCCACCCGCCGTAGTATCCGGCTATGGCGCCGACTATGATGCCCGCGACAGCCGCGATGCCCGTCGAAATTGTTCCAACCTGCAAAGATTGGCTTGAGCCGTAAATCAGACGGCTCAACACATCACGGCCGAGCCTGTCGGTCCCGAGCAAGTGCTCTCCGCTCGACGGGGCGAACGGATGAAGAACGTCCTGCTGATCATATGGATAAGGCGCGAGCAAGGGTGAGAGTACCGCCACCAGAACGACGACGACGATGACAAAAAGCGCGATTACCGCGATCTTGTTCTTCTTGAGCTGTTTCCACACATCCGCTAGTTTGGATTTCTTTTTTCTACGCCTGACCATGTTCAAGACCCTCCCTCGATATCTCAGTTTTCACTTCGCGCTTCTTTTTGCGCACGTATTGCGAACGGATTCGCGGGTCGATAAACGCGAACGCGACGTCTACGAGCAGTATCACAATACTGAATATCGCCGATAAAAAAAGCACGCTGCCCTGTATGACGGGATAATCCCTCTGCGTCAGTCCCGAGAGCGTGTAGCTGCCGAGACCGGGTACCGAGAATATGACCTCGGCTATCAGAGCCCCGCCGAGCGACATCCCGAATATGGAACCCACTGTCAGGATGATAGGGATCAGCGCGTTTTTGAGCGCGTGCCTGTACAGCACCTTGTTTTCAGACTGCCCCTTCGCCCTCGCGGTCGTAATATAATCCTGCCTGATGACCTCCAGCATACTCGACCTCATCTGCCTGGATATCCCTGCGGCGTAACCGAGAGCAAGAGACACCGTAGGCAATATCCATCCCTTCCACGACTCTATGCCGGAAGGCGGCAGCAGCTGCCATTTGACGCAGAATATCTGCACGAGTATCAAGGCAAACCAGAACGCCGGCATAGATACGCAAAACAGCGACGCGATAATAGCGGCGTTATCTTTCCATGTGTACTGGTGCGTCGCCGCGTATACGCCGAGCGGTACGCCGATGAGAACAGACAGCACAAGGCTCATACCGGTTATCAAAAGCGTGTACGGAAACCGCTGCATCATCTCCGTCCATACGCTGCGGGAGTTTGTGTACGATTTTCCGAGATCGCCTTTTAATACCCCCGCGACAAACCGGAAATACCTGACTATCAGCGGATCGTTCAGGCCCATGCTCTCCCTCAACTCATCCACCTGTTCCTGCGTAGCCTGCGAGCCGAGAATCAGTCGCGCCGGATCCCCCGGGGTGATATCGATGAGTATAAGAACCATGAACGATATGCCGAGCAGAATCGGGATCATCAATAGGAGACGCTTAACTATGTACTTGATCATATTGTGTACACCTCCTTTCGGACACCGCCGCTATACCTCAAGACACGCGAAATCCTCACATCATTACTTTCCGTCACGCTTCATCCTCCCTCCCCGGGCAACCCGGAAGTTTCCCGGTTCGGGCGCCGTTTGACGCCCGAACCGGCCTTATGCCACAGACTCCCGTAACGCGAGAAGTTCCCGCTTCACGAGCGTTCTGATAAGCTGTACCTTGTACGCGTTGGCGTCCGTGGGTTTCGCCCCGTCTGCCGCGGCTTCCCCGGCCTCGGATGCGAGCGCGGGCGTTATCTCC
>JAITKI010000059.1 GCA_031278515.1 Oscillospiraceae bacterium
CCGCGACTCGTTTGTGATGGCGAAGCCATCACAAACGAAATGATTCACTTGGTCGGAGTGGCGGGACTTGAACCCGCGGCCTCATGGTCCCGAACCATGCGCGATACCAAACTTCGCCACACCCCGATACCGACCATCGCCGCCTATTATACCCCCGATCAACGCGTATTGCAAGCACTTTTTAAGCGGAATATTTTCGTTTGCGGTGGTTTTCGCCCCTTCGTCCTTTTCGCCTACGGCGAAAATAATTTTTGCGGAGGAGTGCGTTTCGTCCTCACGGACTGCGCTAAGCAAGTTTCCGGCTAAAGCCGGGAACTTGCTCGCTCCGTCGTTCGTCCTCTCCCCACGAAGTCCTTCGACTTCGTGGGGACCCCTATATAACAGAGCAAAAATTGTTATATTTCGCGTTTTCCGGGGATTTATTCCCCGGAAAACGCTCTTTACGAGTCACGCACGGCGAGAACCAATCTCCCGCGACTCGTTTGTTACGGCCCCCGGCCGTGACAAACGAAATGATTCAAAGATATTTGACACGCGGCGGCACATGTGGTACTGTAAGACATCGCGATGAAGCCCGCGTCACGGCGGACGGAGCGCGGACGAAGGGATGTTCCGTATGAATATAAATCCGAATGTTTTTCGGTGCTATACCGAAAAAAAACCGGGTTTTGACGTACCCGCGGAGAGTCTGCTCCGCGACGTGCGCGAAAACCTCGGACTTCAGCGCGTGGAATCCGCGCGTATATTCAACCGATACGATATCGAGGGCATATCCGACGATATTTACAAGTCGGTGAGGACGTCGGTTCTGTCCGAGCCGCAGACTGACCTCTGCTATGACGAGGAACTCCCGGAATTGGACGGCGGCCACTGGAGCCTGGGCGTGGAGGCGCTGCCTGGACAGTACGACCAGCGCGCGGATTCGTGCGCTCAATGTGTGCAAATGCTGACGCGCTCCGGCCGCCCGACAGTCAGGACGGCGAGCGTATACGTCTTCACCGGGGCGCTCACGGACGGCGACCGCGCCCGTCTTCGGGATTATCTGATAAACCCCGTGGAGGCGCGCGAGGCGAGCCCCGAAAAGCCCATTACGCTGGAAGAAGAGTACGCGGAGCCTCCACCCGTCGGCGCGGTGACCGGTCTGACGGACGCGGACGACGACTCGCTGCGCGCCGTTCTTGACGGATACGCGCTCGCCATGGACATGGACGATCTGCGCTTTTTACGCGATTACTTCCGAGACAGCGAACGCCGCGACCCCACGGTGACGGAATTGCGGCTCTTGGACACATACTGGTCGGATCATTGCAGACACACCACGTTCGGAACTGTTATAGACAGCGTCGATATTGAGGACGCGGACGTCCGGCGCGCGTATGAGCGTTATCTCGACGCGCGGCGCGAGGTCCGCGGAAGCGCGGCGGACAAGCGCCCCGTTACGCTCATGGACATAGCGACCGTGGGCGCGAAGGTGCTGAAAGCGCGCGGACGCCTGGAAAAACTCGACGTGTCAGACGAGGTGAACGCGTGCTCGGTACACGTGGACGCGCTCGTGGACGGCGCGCGCGAGGATTGGCTTCTCATGTTCAAGAATGAGACGCACAACCACCCGACAGAGATAGAGCCGTTCGGCGGCGCGGCGACGTGTATAGGCGGCGCGATACGCGACCCCCTGTCGGGCAGGGCCTACGTATATCAGGCAATGCGCGTCACGGGCGCCGGCGATCCGCGCGCCGGCATAGAGACGACGCCGCCCGGCAAACTGCCGCAGCGCAAGCTGACGGTAACGGCGGCGCGCGGCTATTCCTCGTACGGCAACCAGATAGGGATTGCCACGGGACTCGTCCGCGAACTCTACCATCCCGGATACGCCGCCAAACGCATGGAGATCGGCGCGGTAGTCGGAGCGGCGCGCGCGCGCGATGTCGCGCGGCTCGCTCCGGCGCCGGGCGACAAGATTATATTGATCGGCGGCAGAACTGGGCGCGACGGCATAGGCGGCGCCACCGGTTCATCAAAAACACACAACGCGGACACGGCGTCCCGGATGGGTTCCGAGGTGCAAAAGGGTAACGCGCCTGAGGAGAGAAAACTCCAGAGATTGTTTCTGGATCCGGAGACCACACGTATGATAAAGCGCTGCAACGATTTCGGCGCGGGCGGCGTATCCGTGGCGATAGGAGAGCTGGCCGACGGCCTAGATATAGACCTGTCGCGTATACGGAAAAAATACGAGGGACTCGACGGGACGGAGCTGGCCATATCCGAATCTCAGGAGCGCATGGCCGCGGTAGTGTCTCCGGAGGATGTCGGGCGCTTTTTGGAGAAGGCGGCCGGCGAAAACTTGGAGGCGTACGTCGTCGCGGAAGTGACGAATACGCGCCGCGTCGTGATGCGTTGGAGAGGCGACGTGATCGCCGACATATCTCGTGATTTTCTGTCCAGCGCGGGCGCGGAGAAGCATACGCGCGCGCGCGTACCCGAGCGGAGACAATACGAGCGGCGGACCGCAGACGGACGGAGTCTTCGCGAGCGACTGCTCTCGCTCGTCGGCGATCTGCGGCGCTGTTCCCAGCGCGGACTCGTATCGATGTTCGACGGTTCCGTGGGCGCCGGCGCGGTCCTCGCGCCGCTCGGCGGGCGGACGCGGGAGACGCAGCCCCAGGTAATGGCCTCGCTGCTGCCTCTGCGGCACGGGGAGACGGAGACATGTTCCGTGATGGCGTTCGCGTTTGACCCCTACGAGTCGGAGCGCGATCCGTATCGCGCCGCAAGGGACGCGGTTGTGACATCCGTCGCCAAGCTTGTGGCGGCGGGTTGCTCTCCGGACGAGGCGTATCTCTCGTTTCAGGAGTATTTCGAGCGCTTGCGCTCCGACCCGGAGCGGTGGGGCAAGCCGCTCGCGGCGCTGCTCGGCGCGCTCGACGCGCAGCTCGAGTTGTCCGTCGCCGCGATAGGCGGCAAGGACAGCATGTCCGGCTCGTTTGTGGATATGGACGTGCCGCCGACGCTAGTCTCGTTCGCCGTTGCGCCATGCGACGCGCGCCGCGTCATATCTCCGGAATTCAAGGCCGCAGGTCACGACGTCGTATGTTTTATGCCCGACGGCGATATTCCCGCAATGTGGCGCGCGGTGCGCGGGTATATAGAGGACGGTTCCGTGATATCTGCCTGGGCCGTGACGTCCGGCGGCATAGCCGAGGGGATATTCAATATGGCGCTCGGCGGCAATATCGGATTCGAGGCCGCCGAGGGATTGGGCGGAATGCTTTTCGACGACTGCCCGGCTGGCGCCATAGTAGCGGAGACTGCGGGGCGCGGACTTCCCGCGCTCCGCCTCGGCGTCACCGCGCCGGATGCCGCGATAATCGCGGACGGCGAGCGCGTTCCGCTAGCGCCGCTGCGCGAGCGGTGGCGCGCCGCGCTTGAGGATGTGTTCCCCACCTCGCCGGCGAGCGTACCCGCCGACCGGCGCGTGTACGCCGTAAGCGACGCGCGGCGCGCTCCCGCTCGTCGCGGACGCGCCGCGCCGGCGCGTCCGCTCGCCGTGATAACGGCGTTTCCGGGCGCCAACGGCGAGATCGACGCGGCGCGCGCCGTGGAGCGCGCGGGCGGACAGGCGGAGATAGTAGTCGTGCGCAATCTGACCCGGGACGCCCTTAATGAATCCGTGCGCGCCGTCGCCCGCGCCGTCGCCCGCTGCCAGATGCTAATACTGCCCGGCGGCTTCTCCGGGGGCGACGAACCGGACGGCGCGGCCAAGTTTATCGCCGCGTTCTTCAGGAATCCCGAGGTGTCGGACGCCGTGCATATGCTGCTGCGCGAGCGCGACGGTCTGATTTTGGGCATATGCAACGGATTTCAGGCGCTCATAAAGCTCGGCCTCATCCCGTTCGGCGAGATAAGGCGGCCCGACGCCGCGTCGCCCACGCTGACCCACAACGCGATAGGGCGCCATCAGGCGGGTTATGTGTACACGCGCGTCGCGTCGGTCAACTCGCCGTGGATGAGTCTGTGCAGTGTGGGAGACGTGTACGCCGTGCCAATATCCCACGGGGAGGGGCGCTTTGTCGTCTCGGAGGAGTTGTTTGAGCGCCTGCGCGCGGGCGGCCAGCTGGCCTCGCAGTACTCGGATATAGACGGAAACGTATCAATGGATATCGACATAAATCCAAACGGCTCGTACATGGCCGTGGAGGGGCTGTACAGCCCTGACGGCAGGGTGTTCGGCAAAATGGGACACATAGAGCGCCGCGGCGAGTATGTCGGGAAGAATATACACGGCGACAAGCACCACCCCGTCTTTGAGAGCGGCGTGCGATATTTTAAATAGGGGGTATATCACGTGACGGACAGAGAACTGCTCGACAGGGCGGCGGAAGCCATGAGGCGCTCATATTCGCCGTACTCCCGCTTTCCCGTCGGCGCGGCTATAGAGTGCGCGGACGGCGCGGTATTCACGGGCTGTAATATCGAAAACTCAGCTCTCGGCGCCACGATGTGCGCAGAGGCCGCGGCAGTGGCGTGCGCGGTATCGGCCGGCAACAGGAACTTCACGCGTATAGCAATCATCTCGGAGGGCGCCGATTACTGTTACCCGTGCGGCGGCTGCCGCCAGATACTAAACGAATTCGCGCCCGAACTCGAGGTGCTGTGCGCGCGCGGCGACGGGCGCTATGTCAGCTACAGGCTGTCCGCCTTCCTCCCGATGCCGTTCTCCGCCCAATGACCGGCATGACCGCCGTCGCGGCCGCGCGGCGCTTTCGGACGAAATAGCTTATAAGGAGGACGGCAATTGCTCAGAGTGCTGAAAGCGAGCTTAATTTACAGAGCGGTCGCGGGCGTCGCGGCAGTGTTTGGAAATCAGTGGCGCCGCAGCGCGCTTTTGGGGCGATTTCTCGGTGGCCCTCAAAACGCGGACGGTGGAATGGCGGCTGCGTTTTGTTCCGCGGTCAGGCGCGGAATCCGCCGCGTTTTCCGGACGGCGCGGCTCGACAGGCTTCTCAAGGGGAGCATATTTTTACGCCCGGAGCTGTGGTGCGCGGCGGCGCTCGCGCTCGCGCCCTTAGTCCCGACGATGGCGGCGGCGGGACTCGTCGGCGTTTCGTTCCTGTCGGCGCTCGCCAAAGCGGGAGCCTCGCCTGATATCAATCCGGCACGGCACGGTACGGCGCGCTAGCGTATGTTGTTTGCGGGCATTTACTTTGTATCCATCTTCACGTCGGTCACCGTGTCGGGGAGCTTGTACGGCGGGCTTTTGCAGATGTTCTTCGCGCTGTTTGCCATCGTGATGTTCTCGTCGATCCGCGATCGGCGGCAGCTTTTGTTTGTAATCAGAGCGTTCGCGCTCTCGGGCGCGGCGGTCGCCGGATACGGCATCTTGCAGTATATGCGCGGGGCGTCAGGGGCGTCGAGCTGGCTCGATTCCGATATGTTTTCCGACATCGGGCTGCGCGTGTACTCTACGCTCGAAAATCCGAACGTGCTGGCGGAATACCTGCTGCTCGTCATACCGTTCGCCGCGTCTCTCGCGCTCACGGAAAAGCGCGCGCTTTTGCGAACTCTGTTCCTGGGTTCGCTCGCGGTCATGCTGCTGTGCATGGCGCTGACGTTCGCGCGCGGAGGCTGGCTCGGCCTCATCTTGGCGGCCGCCGTATTTCTCGTCATGCTCGACAGGAGGTTCATACTGCTCGGGATTTTCGGGCTTATCGCGCTGTATTTCCTGCTGCCGGACGTCATAGTCTCCCGGTTTTTGAGTATCGGGAATCTCGAGGACGGCTCGACCTCGTACAGGCTGTCCATCTGGCTCGGAACGCTGGCCATGCTGCGGAATTTCTGGTTCGTCGGCATAGGGCCGGGCGTTGCGGCTTTTAATAAAATTTATCCGATCTACGGTTATAATACCGTAGCCGCGCCTCATTCGCACAATTTGTTTTTACAACTTGTCTGCGACAGCGGCGTCGCGGCGCTAGTCGTGTTTGTGATAGTGATTTTCTCACATTTGCGCGCGCTCGCCTCGTCCGTCGCGAAATCGTCGGACAGAACGATGAACCGCTTCCGGATCGCGGCGATTTCGGCGGTGATCGGATTTTTGGCCCAGGGCGTGACGGATTATTCATTCTACAATTACCGCGTCACGCTCGTGTTCTGGGCGTCGGTCGGGCTCGGCAT
>JAITKI010000097.1 GCA_031278515.1 Oscillospiraceae bacterium
AGCAAAGCCATAGAATGGGGCATGTCGAACGGCATAACGGACGGCACGAACCCGGACGGAGCGATAACGCGCGAGCAGTTCGCGGCGATGCTGTACAGGTACGCCGGGGAGCCCGACGCGAGCGGAAACCTCGGGGCGTACACGGACGCCGGCGGCGTATCAGACTGGGCGACGGACGCCGCAGCATGGGCGGTATCGCGCGGCCTCATCACCGGACGCACCGCGACGACGCTGGCGCCGCAGGGAACCGCCACGCGCGCGGAAGCGGCGACGATGTTGAAACGGTATATGGAGAACGCGGGATAACGCGGGGTAACGCGGGATAACACGCAATAACGCGCAAGACAAACGTAGGGGCGGGTTTTCATACCCGCCCCTACGCGCGTGTCCGCAACCGGGAACACGCGCAAACCACCGCGCCGAATGTTGCAAATGAAATCATCGCTCAAAAAATAAATTCGACTTTTTCGCTCCGGCGTAATATAATGGTGAGCCGACCGGTAGGGGACCGGAGACGAAATATGGAGGGATGCCCGTAAATGGAAGCGCCCAAGATCATGGATTACAATAAAAAAACCGTGTCCGAGCTGGATGTGCGCGGCAAAAAGATACTGCTGCGGTGCGATTTCAATATCCCGCTCGACGCGGAGACGGGCGGCGTCACGGACACCGGGCGCATCGTGTCCGCGCTGCCCACTATCAACTACCTTCTGGACAGCGGCGCGGCGGTGATCGCATGCTCGCATCTCGGAAGGCCGCACGGTGAGAGGAGGCCCGAACTGTCGCTGGCGCCCGTGTGCGAGTGTCTCGCGGGCTGTCTCGGCAAGCCGGTGAGGATGGCGAGGGACGTCATAGGGCCGGACGCCGGGCGGCTCGTCTCGGAGCTGAGACCCGGGGAGATTATGCTGCTTGAAAATCTGCGCTTTGAAAAGGGTGAGGAGGCGGACGACCCGCAGTTCGCGGCGGCACTTGCGGGCTTTGCCGACATTTTCGTGTCGGACGCGTTCGGAAGCGTGCACCGCGCTCACGCGTCGGTAGTCGGCGTCGCGGAGTTTTTGCCCGCCGTGGCCGGTTTTTTGCTGGACAAAGAACTCAAAACGATAGGCGGCGTCATATCGAAGCCCGCGCGTCCGTTTGTCGCCATACTGGGCGGCGCAAAGGTGTCCGACAAGATAGGCGTCATAATAAATCTCATAAGAGTGGCCGACGCCCTTCTCATCGGGGGCGGTATGGCGTACACGTTCACTGCCGCGCTCGGCGGCAGAGTGGGCGGCTCGATGTGCGAATCCGCCAAGCTCGACTACGCGCGTGAGGCGATGGCGGCCGCCGGGGAAAAGGGGGTCAAACTGCTGCTGCCCTCCGACTCCGTGGCGGCGCCGGAGATATCGCATGACGTCCGCGCGGTAGTCGCGCCGAGCGGGGATATACCCGACGGCATGATGGGGCTTGACATCGGCCCCGCGGCCGCGAGCGAATTCGCGGAGGTGATACGCGGCGCCGGCGCCGCCGTCTGGAACGGGCCGATGGGCGTATTCGAGAATCCGAAGTTTGCCGCCGGGACTCTGGCCGTCGCGCGGGCGCTCGCCGACTCCGGGGCGATGACCGTCGTCGGCGGGGGGGACAGCGCGGCGGCCGTCCGCAAATTCGGGCTGGCTGACAGATTCACGCACATCTCCACAGGCGGCGGCGCCACACTCGAATTCCTGGAGGGGAAGATACTGCCGGGCGTCAAATGTCTGGCGGACGCTTAAAGCGACTCGCCGGCATCTTTGCGAGCCGCGCACGGCGAGATCCAAGCTCCCGTGATTCGTTTGTGATGGCGAAGCCATCACAAACGAAATGATTCTTCTGCGAATATTTTTGAAAGGAGCGCATTACAGTATGATCTGTGACATGAAGATCACGGGCGCGCGCGGACGCGAGGTACTCGATTCGCGCGGGAATCCGACTGTCGAGGCGGAGGTGAGTCTCGCGGGCGGCTCGATTGGGAGGGCTATTGTGCCGTCCGGCGCGTCTACGGGGCGGTTTGAGGCGCGTGAGCTGCGCGACGGCGACGCGGGCCGCTATCTCGGCAAGGGAGTCTTGAGGGCTGTCTCGCACATAAACGGGGAGATAGCGAGCGCCGTCTCGGGACTCGACGCGGCGGAACAGCGGCTCGTGGACCGGACGCTCATCGAACTTGACGGCACGCCCGATAAATCGCGCCTCGGCGCAAACGCCATCCTCGCCGTGTCGCTCGCCGCCGCGCGCGCGGCGGCGGGCGCGCTTGGCCGTCCGCTGTACAGCTATCTCGGCGGCCCCGCGGCTCATACGCTCCCCGTACCCATGATGAACGTGCTCAACGGAGGGGCGCACGCCGATAACAGCGTGGATATCCAGGAGTTTATGATCATGCCTGTCTCGGCGCAAAGCTTCCGCGAGGCGGTCCGCATGTGTTCCGAGGTGTTCCACACGCTTCGCAAGGTCGCGCCCTCCGCGGGCGTGGGCGACGAGGGCGGATACGCGCCCGACCTCCCCTCCGATGAGGACGCGCTGAGGGCGCTTGTGGCCGCCGTCGAAAAGGCGGGCTACAAGCCGTGGGACGACTTCCGGATAGCGCTCGATCCCGCCGTTTCGGAGTGGTTTGACCCGGCCTCCGGCAAATACCGTCTGCCGAAACGCGGCGATGAGATGACGCGCGAAGATCTCGCCGGCATGTGGGCCGATTTCTGCGCGAAGTACCCCATCATCTCCATTGAGGACGGTATGGCGGAGGACGACTGGGACGGCTGGAAACTGCTGACAGAAAAACTCGGCAAAAAAATCCAGCTCGTAGGCGACGATCTTTTCGTCACGAATTCCGAGCGCCTCGCGCGCGGAATTGAGCTTGGAGTGACTAACTCCATCCTCATAAAGCTCAACCAGATAGGCACGCTCACGGAGACGCTCGACACGATAACTCTCGCGCACAGGGCGTCTTTCACCGCCGTCATATCGCACCGCTCCGGTGAGACGGAGGACGTCACGATAGCCGATTTGGCCGTCGCGACAGACGCGGGTCAGATAAAGACAGGCGCGCCGTCGCGCACCGACCGCGTCGCAAAATACAACCGTCTCATGCGTATTGAGGAGGCGCTCGGCGGCGCCGCGCAATATCCCGGTCTGTCAGCGTTTTTCAGTATCGAAACCTTGTGATAAAACCGCGTTTGCGTAGGCGTCGGCGAAATAGCGGACGGCGTCGAGCGATTCTCTCAGGGTATTTCCGGCGCTCCCCACCTCAACGAGAAGCGAGCCGGGCGATCTGTGCTGGTTGTAGCGGTACTGTGAGAGGTATATCGGTCTGGCGAGCGAGGGATAGCGCGCGTTCATCTCGTTTTGGATTCGCAGAGCCAGTTTGAGATTATCGCGCCAGCCGGGGTGATGGAGTCCTGCGGAGTCAGTACCCACAAAAAACATTATCTGTGAGCATACGCCGTCTCCGACGTTCGCCACCGTCTTGTACTGCGAGCCGTCCGGCGCGGATATGGCGTCGCGATGCAGATCGATTATAAGGTTGATGTCGGGTCGGCTTTCGAGATACGACGCGACGACGGCGTCGGTGCGCCCGTAAGAGCCCTGATAGCTCGGGAAATCGTAGATCCCCGTGTCGTGTATGACTGAAAAGCCGCGCTCCGTGAGACGCTTCTCAAGCTCGTCGCCGACGCGCACGACATTGTACCGGCTGTCCTCCGTCCTGTACGGCTCGGAAGGCTCATACGCGTCGTTTCCGTCGGGCGTGTACGCTTCGCTGCCGTGCGTGTGCAAGATGAGAACCACGGGCGCCTCCCTCTCGGACGGGAGAGCGGATATCTCGCTCATAAGCGCGGACACGTCTATCTCATATTCCGTCGTATTGTTCACGGCGACGGATTCCGGTTCGAGCCGCGCGGCATCCGAAAACCGGGGCGCGTCGGCGTCAGGCGGGGCGACGGGCGCCGACGGATCGGGCCGGTCGATATAGGGCTCGAGGACATACGGCTGCTCCTCCTCCGCCGGCGCCCCGCTCCCTCCCTCTCCATACGGCGCGGGCATATCCGCGGCTTCGCGTCCCGCGCCGCGCCCCGCCGGAACGCCGAGTTCGAAGCGCATTATATTCTCCGCGACGCCGTCGCGGCTTACAATGTCGTATATCAGTCCCTCCGCGGCAAGATCGGCGCCGAGCGCGGCGAGAAGCCGCGTCAGCGCGCAGATAGAGAGCAGGATGGCCGCGCCGCGTATCGCGGTTCTCGCGTGACTCGTCTTGGTCCGAGATCTCCCCGGTATTCTGCGCATATTTTTCTGACCGTTCCTTTCGCGGCGTTTCGTCCGGTTTTCTGATAAAATATATGAACTTACCGCCGCAAATAGAATGGAATTCGATTTCGACTCAACAACCCCGGCCATCACAAACGAAATAATTCAAACGGGAGCGGGCTTGTAAAAGTTCAACCTTCATTTGAAGTGAAAGGCATGGTCATACCGATGGATATTTCATACGACACGAGCGGTACGTGCGCCTTCAGGATAGATGTGAGCGTGGAGGACGGCATATTGACGGACGTGCGGTTTCACGGCGGCTGCGACGGCAACCTGAAAGGCATCGCGTCGCTCGTAAAAGGCATGAAGGCGGACGAGGCCGCCAGTCGCCTGCGCGGCATAAGATGCGGCAAACGTTCCACTTCATGCCCGGATCAGCTCGCCCGCGCCATCGACCGGCTCCGCCGCGAGGAATAGGACTTCCGCGGCGTCATATTTTCCCCGGGAGGACATACACTTATCCGTGAACGCCCGCGCGCGGGGCGGCGGATGGGAGTGGCTTTTTTGGAAAATATTATGAACCGCGTCGAGTTACACGGCATCCCGACTGAGTCTCCGCGTTTTTCGCATTTCGGCGGAGGCGAGAGTTTCTACACCTTCCCGCTCGATATCGCGCGGTTGTCCGGCGCGACCGACAGGATAAACATCGTCGCCGCGGAATCCGGCGTCGTCTCGCTCGGCGTAACGGACTTCGCGCGGCGCGACCTCGACGTAACGGGCGAACTCCGCTCGTTCAACAGCACGCGCCGTCCCGGCAGCAAACTGGTGATTACCGTCCTGGCAAAAACGCTCGCGTTCGCGCGCGGGGCGGATCGTAATTATATAGCGCTGACGGGCGCCCTGCGCAAACCGCCCGTCATTCGGAGGACTCCGCTGGGCAGCACCATATGCGACCTCCTGCTGGCCGTCCCCCGGCGCGCCGGGCGCTGCGACTATCTGCCCTGCATCGCCTGGAATCGCACGGCACGGCTCGCGGCCGAACTGTCCGTCGGGGACAGCATATCGCTGGAGGGCAGGATACAGAGCAGAAAATACATGAAGACGGAGGGCGAGATCAGTACGGAGCGCACGGCGTTCGAGGTATCGATTCGCGCGATCCTGTCCCCCTCCGAATCATTTCGTTTGTCACGGCCGGGGCCGTAACAAACGAGTAACGAGGGTTGGATCTCGCCGTGCGCGGCTCGCAAAGAGCATTTTCCGAGGAATAAATCCCCGAAAAATGCGGGATATTACAATTTTTGCTCCGTCATATAGGGGCCCCCGCGAAGTCGAATGACTTCGTGGGGAGAGGACGAACGACGGAGCGA
>JAITKI010000133.1 GCA_031278515.1 Oscillospiraceae bacterium
TGCGCATTATGCGTTGACCGACGTAGCATGGAGGTATTCCTCCATGTTTCCGCGAATTTCATGGGTGTTGAATCATTTCGTTTGTGATGGCTTCGCCATCACAAACGAGTCACGGGAGCTTGGTTCTCGCCGTGCGCGGCTCGCAAAGAGCATTTTCCGAGGAATAAATCCCCGGAAAATGCGAAATATTACAATTTTTGCATCGTCGCACGAGACGCACTCCTGTGCAAAAATTCTTTTCGCCGTAGGCGAAAAGGACGGGAGAGCGAAAACCGCTGCAAACGAAAACATTCCATAACTAATCATTTCGTTTGTCACGGCCGGGGCCGTAACAAACGAGTCACGGGAGCTTGGTTCTCGCCGCGCGCGGCTCGCAAGGACGAAGGGGCAAAATCCGCCGCTTGATCTTTGGCTTTGGCTTTGGCTTTGGTCAGGTGAATTACTATGGGGGAGGTCCGCTATGCAGTTCGTCGCAGAACCCGGCGTCACGCTCGACGTACTCGAATACAACATGATGTTTTTCAACCAGCCGCTGATTGAGTACCGCAACAAAATACTTCCCACCGATTCCGAACCGGCGTTCCACTACTTCGACCGTTTCAGGGCGGGCAAACACAAGTTCTCACCGCTCGCGCACTGGTTCCCGTTTTTCCGTTACACTCCGAGCAACTACAACTTTTTCCCGCTGTTTAAATACTTTTGGGACACGTTCGACCCTGCGGAACAGCCCGGCGGTTTCTTCAAATCGCTGCGCTCCGACGCGTTCAAGCGGTGTTGCTTTGAATTTTTTCTGAATAAACACGCCGGAGAGATCGACGCGGACAGCGTTTTCCGAGGCAATCTGCGCGACTGTCTGCGATCCCTCGCGCTTCTTGTAAAGGACGGAGAGGATGCGGGGAAGTTCATTGATTTTCTGTGCGGCTTCGACGAACTCATTGATGAGCTGGTTCCATATCTGGAGGCGTGCTACGGCAAGATGGAGGCCTTTCACGCGCGATACGCTCCCAAAATCCTGGCAAACAGCGAGAGCATTTTCGCCGAATCAATGCGCGAAATTAAGCTGATGCATAACATCGGCGAGGACGTCTCTATAGAGGACCAGAGTTACACGGTCTGCCTGATGGAGCACTTCATTCTTCTGTGCAAGAAGTTCCGCGACGGCGGTCTGCTCTTCTTTTTCGGCGCCAGCGGCAAAAACGCGCTGCGCATGTGGGAGGAAACGCTCGGTATAAACCTGCTGTCCGTCGGGAACGAGTTCGGAAACGAGGTTAAATATGACATCGTGCAGACGCTGAGAAAGGGCGAGCGCACGATATCACAGCTTTCAAAGCAGCTCTATATCTCGCGCTCCACCGTGGAGCGGTGCGTGTTCTCGCTGCAAAACGCGCACGTCTTGCTCGTATCGAAGCGGGTCGGCGTGGAGACGTACTTCAAGCTCAATCCGAACTATTTCATTGCCGCCAAGGCGAAAATCACACTCGACCTGGACAACATACTGGAGGACATCGCCCTCGGCGCGAGCTCAATCTGACGCGCCCAAAATCTCCGTACGCCCTTCGACAAACCGGAGCTTGGGGCGCGCGCGTTCGTCCGCGGCGCGGAACTCCCGCAGGCGCCGGTTATTGCGGCCTGAACCGCGACAGGCGCGGGCGGCTCTCACGCCCTGTTCTGCGTCGCCACAATCTCCCGCGCTCCGTACATGGCCCTCAGCTTGGGCTTTTCTATTTTGCCCGTGGGGTTGCGCGGCACGTCGGCGAAAATCACGCGCCGCGGACGCTTGTATTTGGGCAGCCCGTGGCAGAACGCGTTAATATCGTCCTCAGAGGCGGCGGCGCCCGGTTTGAGCTTGACAATGGCGGCCGCGATCTCGCCTAGGCGCTTGTCCGGCAGCCCGATCACCGCGACATCCGCCACGGCCGCGTGCGCGCTCAAAAAGTTTTCTATCTGAACGGGATATATGTTCTCGCCGCCTGATATTATAACGTCTTTCTTGCGATCGACGAGGAAAATGAAGCCGTCCTCGTCGCGCATGGCCATGTCGCCGGTGTGGAGCCAGCCGTCCCGCAACGTCTCCCGCGTCGCGTCCGGGTCCCGGTAGTAGCAGTCCATGACGCCGGGTCCTTTGACGCACAGCTCGCCTACGGCGCCCTGCGCGACGGGTCTATCCGAATCGTCCGCGATTTTCACATCCCAGCCGAAACCGGGTACGCCTATGGCGCCGACCTTGTGCGCGTTTTCGACGCCGAGGTGTACGCAGCCCGGTCCGATCGATTCGCTGAGACCATAATTCGTATCGTATTGGTGGCGCGGAAAATATTCAAGCCAGCGGTGGATCAGGCTTTGCGGAACGGGCTGCGCGCCTATGTGCATCAGCCTCCACTGCTCCAGCGCGTAATCCGATAGCTTGATTTCGCCGCGGTCGAGAGCGTTTATGATGTCTCTTGCCCACGGTACCAGCAGCCAGACTATGGTACATTTTTCTTTCGAGACGGCGTCCAATATATATTTTGGTTCGGCGCCCTTGAGCAGGACGGCCTTGCCGCCTACCAAAAAGCTGCCGAGCCAGTGCATTTTCGCGCCGGTGTGGTACAGCGGGGGGATGCACAGGAAAATGTCGTCGCGCGTCTGGCCGTGGTGCGCCTGCTCCACGCGGCATGCGTGCATCAGGCTGCGGTGCCTGTGCAGGATCGCTTTTGGAAAGCCTGTGGTTCCGGAGGAGAAATAGATGGCGGCGAAGTCGTCGTCAGATATGCCCACGTCGGGCGGAAGGCTCGAGCGGTCGGTCGTCAGCTCGTTGTAGTCTTCCGCGAACGACGGACACTCCGCCGCGCCGTAGAATATCATCATCCTGTTTTCGCCCACGCTGTCCGCTATCTCCTCAACGCGCCCGATGAACTCCAGCCCGAATATGAGCGCGTCCGTCTCCGCAAGCTCCAGGCAGTATTTTATCTCCTCGGGCGTGTACCTGAAATTGAGCGGGACGGCGATGGCGCCCGCCTTGAGTATCCCGAAATATATGGGCAGCCACTCAAGGCAGTTCATGAGCAGTATGGCGACCTTGTCGCCCTTGCCTATCCCGCGGCTTATGAGCAGGTTGGCAAGCCTGTTGGCCTTCTCGTCGAAAATGTTCCATGTTATCTCCCTGCGATAGTGCGGACTGCGAGCCGGTTCGATGAGCTCGTATTCACGCCAGGTGACGCGCCGCGCGTCACGTCTTTCCGGGTTAATCTCGACAAGGCATGTCTCATCCCCGCAGAGGCGGCAGTTTTGCGCAAGTATCTGTGTTATCGGCATATGTGTTACCTTTCCGGGCGCGCGCGCCCCGGCGCTCCGGGCGCCGATGATGACGTCAGGGGTCGTCGTCGAAGATAGTAACAGGTCGCGGCCTCGTTGTCAACGGCGCTTGTTGACGAATAATTTCGTTTGTGATGGCTTCGCCATCACAAACGAAATTATTCAAACGAAAACATTCTTGACAAGGGCCCCCCGCGCGAAATATAATAGCGGCGACATTTTTTATGAGGAGAGCCGTATGAAGCTGGGAATCGTGGGGTTGCCGAATGTCGGTAAGTCTACGCTGTTTAACGCCATAACGAACGCGGGCGCCGCGTGCGCAAACTATCCTTTCTGCACCATTGAGCCGAACGTGGGCGTCGTCCCCGTCCCGGACGGACGGCTTGACGTACTGCGGGATATGTACTCTCCCAAAAAATATACGCCCGCGGTCATCGAGTTTGTCGATATAGCCGGTCTCGTGCGTGGCGCGGCGCGCGGAGAGGGGCTGGGCAATAAATTTTTGAGCAACATACGCGCGACGGACGCCATCGTCCACGTCGTGCGATGCTTTGACGACCCCGACGTCGCGCACGTTGAGGGGAGCGCCGATCCCGCTCGCGATATCGAAATAATCGACCTCGAACTCATACTGGCGGATCTGGAAGTCGTCGGGCGGAGGATCGACAGGCTGAAAAAGGCGGCTAAGGGCGATAAACAGGCCGGCCGCGAGGCGGAAATCATGCAGGAGCTTGCGGCGCACCTGGACGCGGGCAGACCCGCCCGCACGTTCGCGAGCGGAGAAGATGCCCGCGAGATGGTAGCGTCGGCGGAGCTTCTCAGCGGCAAGCCCGTCATATACGCCGCGAACATGGACGAGAACAGCGTTTCGGGCGGGTATGAGTCGAACGCGTATTACGCGGCGGTGAGGGACGCGGCGGCGGCGGACGGGTCGCTGGCGCTGCCGATATGCGCGAAGGCGGAGCAGGAGATAGCCGCGCTGCCGCCCGATGAGCGCGGCGTGTTTCTGGAAGCGTTGGGCATAGAGCGTTCGGGACTGGACAGGCTGATAGCGTGTTCGTACTCCCTGCTGGGACTAATATCGTACCTCACCGCAGGCGCCGACGAGGTGCGCGCGTGGACGATACGCGAGGGCGCGAGGGCGCCTCAAGCCGCCGGCAAAATACACACCGACTTCGAGCGCGGCTTCATACGCGCAGAGGTCGTGGCGTTTGACGATTTGGCCGTGTGCGGGAGTATGGTGTCGGCGAAGGAGCGCGGACTCGTGCGCTCGGAGGGCAAGGAGTACGTCATGCGTGACGGCGACGTCGTCACGTTCAGGTTCAACGTATGACGCCGGCTGACAGAGCGGCAAGCGGCGGCCTCCGGGACGCCGGCGCCGTGAGTCTTGGGATTGCCGGGCGCATAGACAGCATGGACGCGCTGCGCGGACTTGCCGTCGCGCTCATGGTTGCGCACCACTTTCTGTATGACCTAGTGGTGTTTTTGGACGCTCCGGAGTGGCTGTTTTCAAATCCCGTTTTTGACGCGCTCCACTATTTCTTCGCGGGCGTGTTCATATTCCTGTCGGGCGTCTCGTCGCGCTTCTCACGCAGCAACATAAGAAGGGGACTCAAGACGCTGGCGGCGGCGGCGGCGGTCACGCTTGTCACATGGTATATTGAGATGCCCGTCCTGTTTGGTATACTGCATTTGCTCGCGTTTTGTATGCTCTTCTACGGACTGCTGCGCGCGCCTTTGGAGAAGATAGGCCGCGCCGCCGCGCCCGCCGCGTATATCGCGGGACTCGTCGGGAGCGCGTTCGCCGTGAAATACGCGCGCGTAGGCGGCGGATATCTCTGGGCGCTCGGCTGGCCGGGCGGCGACTTTCAGAGTTCGGACTATTTCCCCGTATTTCCGTGGCTGTTTGTATTCCTGCTCGGGACGCAGGCGGGCGTGTACATACGCGAAAGGCGGCTGCCGGCTTGGTTTTATGAGGTGAAGATACCGCTGTTTGCGGCTGTGGGCAGAAAATCGCTCATGATATATCTGCTGCACCAGCCCATACTTTACGGCGCGGTGATGCTGGCGGCGAATTTGTAACGACTCCTGTTTTGCCGCCCCTGTCCCCGGAGGTACCTCATCCCATATTGCACGCGCCGCCGTCTATGACTATTGTGCTGCCGGTAACCCAGTCGGCCTCGTCGGAGCACAGCCACACCGCGGCGTACGCGATATCATCCGGCTCGCCGAGCCGCCCGACGGGACATGTCGTACGGATGATCTCCTGCTGTATCTCGACGCTCTCCCGCACGTATTGCGGCGTGAGATTAGTCTGCACGGGACCCGGACATATCACGTTCAGACGCACGCCCCGGGGCGAGAACTCGCGGGTCAGGTCGCGCGTCATCTTGTCGACGCCGGCTTTCATCGCGCCATACATGTAGGCGTTTGTCTCCGGTTTCATGACGGATATCGACGCGACGTTTGTGATGGACGAGTGTCCGTGTCTCACGAGTTCCGGTAAAAACTCCTGCATTGTCCAGAAGTAGCCCCGGAAGTTAGTCTCAAAAACCTTGGCTATATCGTCGTCCGTGTGTTCTAAAAACGGCGCGTGGACGAGTACGCCCGCGCAGTTGAAGAGCGTCGAGACACCTCCGTACCGCTCAAGCGTCGCCGCGAGCAGCTTCTTGATGTCGTCTTTTTTACGCACGTCGGTTTTTACGTACAGACCGTCTCCGCCGGCGCTGTGTATAAGACGCAGCGTCTCCTCCCCGTCCTTTTCATTCCGGTTAGCGCACACAACCTTCGCGCCCTCCCGCGCGAACATCACGGCCACCGCGCGCCCTATACCGCTGCCCGCTCCCGTCACGACCGCTGTTTTACCCTGCATTCTACCCATTTCATGACCATTCCTTTCGTCTTGCCTCGGACACGAAATTACTATGGCGCGTGTCCGCATCCGCTCAACTTGTAATACTCCGCAGTGAAGATTAATAATATTTTACTACAGATTGCGCAGTTCGGCAAGAAGTGGGGGGAATATCCATGCGAAATATATCGATATTCGAGCGTCTGCGGCGGCGGACGCCGGGCAGACGCCGGGGGGCGTGGGCGGCGGCGGGATGCGCGCTCGCCGTCGCCGCCATATTCGCCGCCGTGAATTCGCCGTCGTTTATCGGCGTGTCAGCGACGCGGCGCGAACTGCCGATATACTGCGTCAAACGCGACAACAAGGCCGTGTCGCTGACGTTTGACGCCGCCTGGGGCAATGAGGATACGGAGCGGCTCATAGAAATATTCGCAAAATACGGCGCGCGCGTCACGTTCTTCATCGTGGGCGATTGGGCGGATAAATACCCCGAGTCCGTGCGCGCGCTGCACGAGGCGGGTCACGAGGTCATGAACCACTCGGACGACCACGCCCATCTCGCGAAGACGCCGTCCGCGGAAATCGCGGCCAACGTAAACGCGTGCAACAATAAGATCGAGGCGGTGACGGGGAAACGCCCGACGCTGTTCCGCGCGCCATACGGCGAGTATGACGACAATGTGATCAAGACAGTCAAGTCGCTCGGCATGGACACAATACAGTGGGACGTAGACAGTCTCGACTGGAAGGGAATATCCGCGTCGGAGATAGCGCGGCGCGTCACGGAAAAAGCGGGTCCCGGCAGCATCGTGCTGTTCCACAACGCCGCGAAGCACACGCCGGAAGCGCTGCCGGCCATAATCGAGCATTTTATACGCGACGGCTACTCGATAGTCCCCGTATCCGAACTCCTGCTGAAAGGCGAGTACACTATCGATCACGCGGGGAGACAGAGCGCGGTCACATGAGCCCGTCGCCGCCGCGAGGAGGATATGACGCCGCGGTTTTTATTCGGCGTCCTTCCTCCACCTGAAGCTGCGCTTTTCAACGCGCTCAAGCGCGGCGTTCAGCGCGACGCCCAGCGCCGCCATAATCACTATGTACGCGTACATTTCCGGGAATTTCATGTTTGCCTGATAAAAGTTGAGTTCGTAACCGAGACCTTTGTTTGCGCCCAGCATTTCGGCGGCAATCAAGATGAGTATCGACGTCGTCGCCGATATGCGCATCCCCGTGAAGATGTGCGGCAGCGACGCCGGCAGCACAACCGTGGCAAACATCCGGACGGATCCCGTTCCCATTGAGCGCGCCGCCCTGATGAGCTGCGCGTCAACGCTGCGCACCCCGGATATGGTGTTGAGAAGCACGCTCCACAGCACGCCCCAGAATATCACGACGACCTTCGCGGTCTCGGTTATACCGAAGAACATGACAAACACCGGCAGGAGGGCGAGTACCGGAATGTTGCGAAATACGTTCAGCAGCGGACTCATAAGGTCTCCCAGCTTGCGAAACCACCCTATGGCCAGGCCGAACGGAACGGCGAACGCCAGTCCTATGACATATCCGGTAAGGGAGCGGCGCAGACTCACCGACGCGTGTTTCCACAGCTCCCCGCTCACCGTGATTCTCCACAGCGTCCCGAGTACCTTTGTGAACGGGGGCAGGAACAGCGGGTTTACGAGAAGTTCCAGACGCGCGGCAATTTCCCAGAGCGCCAAAAACACAATGAGCGCTATTAAACCGTAAAAAATCCGGTACGCTTTTCTGCCGATATTTTTCATATGCTATTCCCGCCCTCAGTCTTTAATATGTGTTGTGAACCTTTCCGTCCCAATGGAGATCCTTATCCGATTCCGGCGCGTCCTTCGGCACAAACTCATTGGTGTATATCTCCTCGGGCGTGATGGCGCCGGGTTCAATAATACCGACATCCTCCGCCAGCGTCACCCACGGCTCGATATATTCAGGATCAATGGTTTTGTTCTCGTCCTGGACGAGCGCCAGAACGTCGCCCTCTTCAAGCCCCAGTACCGCCGCCATCAGATTTTGCGCCTCGGTAGGATTGGCGTTCGACCACAGGCGCGCGCGGTACATGGCGTCCACAAAGCCCTGCGCGACGTCCGGGTGGTCGTCTATTATCCACTCCGGCAGCGAGCGGGCGCCGAGGCCCGCGCCGGGGCTGCCGAATATATCCCACGATATACCGAGTTTGCGCACCTCGCCTGTCTCGAGAGCAATGGCGGCATGCGGCGTGTGCGACGTCGTCACGTCCACAATACCTTGCGTCACCGCGAGCTCCTGCTGGCCGGCCTGGGGCAGAGTAACAAACTCCACGGAGTCGGGATCAAGGCCATTTTGCTGCAAATAATATTTGAGGTAGCCGTCGGTGCAGATGCCCGTGCCGCTTATCGCGACCTTGCGCCCCACTATGTCGTCAAGCGTTTGAAGCGGGCTGTCCTTCGCCACGAGATATGTGACGTGCGGATTGTCCGGCGCGTCCACCATGCCGGGCGCTATCATCTTGACTTTTATCCCGGAAATGCGTCCCAGCGCGACTACAGACGGATGACCGGAATATGAGACGTCAATGACTCCCTGCTCGATCAACTGAAGATCCGTGACGCCGGTCGGCTGCGAACCTACGTACTTGATAGCAATACCCGCGTCGCGGAAAAATCCCATCTCGTCGGCGATGGTGAATTCCATGAACGTACTCGGCGTGAACGCCTTGAGCTCAAAGAGTTCGCCGTCGCCGCCGTCGGGTGTGGGTTCGCTTGTGTCGGGGGCCGAAGCGCTCCCCGGGTCTGACTCGGACGGCGGCGGGGCGGACGTATCGCCGGACGGCGGCGGGGCGGACGGTCCCCTCTGGCAGCCAAACAGCGCGAGCGCCAGCAGCGCCGCGATTATCGCGCGGACAGTTATCGATCGCCTCGTCTTGGTTGTCTCGGTTTTTGTATTCACTTTGATTTCCTCCAACTCATGTATGGTTCGGGTGTCAAATGATGCCCGAACACTATGTGATTCTGATACGCCGCCCGGCGTGATTCCCGGACGCGTGTATCGACGGTTTGATTATCTCGACCATGTCTGATGGCCGTCCGGCGCCGCGAGCAGCTCGCGTAAAATCGCGAGCACCTTCCGGTTTTCATCGTCCGTGCCTATCGTTACGCGCAGCCACGTGGGCATCCCGAATTCATATCCGCCCCGGATAAGTACCCCGCGTTTCAGAAATTCGAGTTCCATGGCGGCGCTGTCGCGTCCCGTGTCGAGCATTATAAAATTGCACTGCGTGGGAATATATGGTACGCCCCACTGCGGGAGCGTCTCGCAATAGAGCTCGCGTCCTCGCGCGTTCGCGGCCGTGACCTGTGAGTAGTATTCGGCGTCCGACAGCGCCGCCGCGGCCGCCGCCTGCGCCGCCGCGTTGACGTTTATGGGCTGTCTGGCCCGGTTTATCGCGTCGGTTATCGCCGTATTCGCAACGGCGTACCCGATGCGCAGAGATGCCAGTCCGTATACCTTTGAGAATGTACGCAGAGAGACGACATTGTCATATTCGCGAAAAAGTTTCGCGCCGTCCGGAAAGTCGTCCGCATACGCGAAATCAATGTAGGCCTCGTCCAGCGCCACTAACACGTCTCCGGGCAGTCTGTCGAGAAACTCTCGAAGCTGCGTCCGGGTAAAATACGTACCTGTCGGGTTGTTCGGGTTGCAGAGCCAGACTACGCGCGTCCTGTCGGTGACGGCCGATAGCACGGCGCCAAGATCGACGGCGTGAGAGACAAGCGGCACGACGACCGGCGCGGCGCCGGCGGCTATGCTCGCCAATTTATACCACCCGAACGAGGGCGAGGGAATTACGGTCTCGCCGCCCGGTTCGAGAAACGTCTGCGCGATGAGCGAGATGAGCTCGAACGATCCGTTGCCGAATACGAGTTCGTCCTCGCCCACGCCGAGACGCGCGGCGAGCGCGTCTCGAAGGAGCGTGCAGTACATGTCCGGGTAGCGCGTGAGTTCCGTCTGCAGCTCGCAAAACGCGAGTGAGGCTTTCGGCGAAACGCCGTGATTGTTCTCGTTGCCCGCCAGTTTGACGACTTCGGTGAGTCCGAATTCGCGCTTCACCGCCTCGAGCGAGCGCGCCGGCTTGTACGGATTAATCGCGCGGAGCGCGTCGCGAAATTTGACCGACATCGCGCACTCCCCCTATACTGCCTTGACGGACGGCGAGCCGCCGCGCTCTCGCCCGAGTCTGTCAGCCTCTAAAATCGCCGATCTTATCTGCTCCTGCGTCGTATCAACGCGCCGTCCGTAGGCGGACACCGTGTCGAGGAGCGCCCGCGCGCCGCGAAGAAGCTTCCCGTCCACGTCTTTAGTAAGCCCCAGCTCACTCAACGTGAGCGGCTGCCGCAGCGCGGAGAAGATGGAAAGGCGCGCCTCAAGCTCTCCGTCGGACTGCCCTTCCAGAATACCCGCGACGACGAGGAAAAACGCGATCTGCTCGCCGTGCAGCGCTCCATGCAGATCGTGCAGTATCGTGAACGTGTGGTACAGCGGGTGCGCGAAGCCCCCCGCAAACGGCTCCTCCGTGTTTCTCGGGCTGACAAAAAAGCCCGTGAGAAGGATGTTCGCGTCTATGACCTCGCGCGCGTGCGCCGGGACGTATTTGCCCGCCGCGAGTTCGTCTATGTACTCAAGTCCCTTCCCCTCTAGTATCTCCCGGATAAGCTCCGCCTGCTTGAGCGTCCAGCGCAGATAGAAGCCGTCCGACGCGCGCAGATTGCTCTGCTGCTCGTACCAGCGCGCAAGGGCGTCGGCCGCGCCGGAGCGAATGTACCGTATGGGAGCGCGGGCTATTATGTCCGTGTCGGCGACGACGAGTACGGGCGCGTCGTCGTATTGCAGCGGTTCGACGAATTCCCCATCGTCGTTGTACATGATGGAGCACGGCGCCCACGCGGCGCACGTCGCGGCCGTGGTGGGAATCGTTATCACCGGCAGACGCGCGTAGAATCCGGCCGCCTTGACCACATCGAGCGCGCGTCCGCCGCCGGCGCCGATGAGCGCTCCCGCCCCGAATTTTTCCGCGCGCGCGCGTATATCTCGCGCGGCCTCATGCGTAGGATAGCCGTCATACGTCAGAAACTCAAACTCCACCCCGCTCTCTCGCAGAGAGAGCGCCAACGCGTCACGCGTGACGCGTTGGGCCGTCGCGCCGCCGACGACGTACACGCGTTTCGCTATTCCGGCGATGCGCGCCCCCGCCTCCCTGACCGCCCCCGGTTTGCTCAGATACCACTTTGGTGAAACAATACTTGTCATCTTACTCTCCTTTTTCCGGAATAACGTCTGTAATCGCCGCGCAAACACTATCAATTCAGATATGTTTTATATGGCGCTATTATATATATAACATATAAGAATTGTGATGTCAATAGGCTGAGAATATTTTCGTTTGTAGCGATTTTCGCTCTCCCGTCCTTTTCGGCGTAGGCGAAAAGAATTTTTGCGAGGAGTGCGTCCCGTGCGACGGAGCAAAAATTGTAATATTCCGCATTTTCC
>JAITKI010000134.1 GCA_031278515.1 Oscillospiraceae bacterium
GGAAAATGCGAAATGTGACAATTTTTGCTCCGTCGCACGGGACGCACTCCTCCGCAAAAATTCTTTTCGCCTACGCCGAAAAGGACGAAGGGCGAAAATCGCTACAAACGAAAATATTCTATGGGAATCATTTCGTTTGTGATGGCTTTGCCATCACAAACGAAATGATTCGGCCCGGGCGCTTGACAGCGGCGCGTTTTTGAGTGTAAAATACACGCGATGTCAATCGTGAGATTATTCAAAGGAATGGGTCGCTAGAATGAGGATTTCCACAAAAACGCAGCACGCGCTGCGCATGATGCTTGATTTTGCCGTACACGGGAACGACGGTTACACGAGCCTGAAAGACGTCGCCGCGCGAATGAATGTCTCCAAGACGTATCTGGAGCAGGTTATGATACAGATAAACAAAACTAACTTTCTGACGGCGGTGCGCGGTTCCACCGGAGGTTACAGGCTCGCGCGCGCGCTGGACAAGTGCTCCGTAGGCGATATTTTGCGGGCTATGGAGGGCGGCGTCACGCATATGGACGTCCCGTCGGAGGGTGTGGACGGCAGGGTAAACAAGATGGCGGCGGACGTTTGGAATGGGCTGGAGAAGGTGATGATGGACTATCTCGACGGCATGACACTCCAGGACATCGTGGACAAGCATCGCGATTACCTAGGGTACGATTACACCATATAGTGGTTCGCCGCCCGACTGTCGCGGGTTTGAGTATATTTTGCGCATAATGTTCACAAAATGAGTATCAAAAGGCGCGCTATGTAAGAAATCAATTAACATTTTGTAATGTTACACTGTTTTTGCCTAGAAATATTGACGCGCCGGAGGATATGAGATACAATGTGCGCAGAGACCGCGCCGGCCCGACTTCGGGCGGGGCGCCGGCGTCGACGGACGAACTGCGGCGGCGCGGGTTTTTTGCGTATAAGGCGGAAATCAATTCGTTTGTCACGGCCGGGGCCGTAACAAACGAGTAACGAGGCTTGGTTCTCGCCGTGCGCGGCTCGCAAAGAGCATTTTCCGAGGAATAAATCCCCGGAAAACGCGGAATATTACAATTTTTACGTCGTCGCACTCCTGTGCAAAAATTCTTTTCGCCTACGCCGAAAAGGACGGGAGAGCGAAAACTGCCGCAAACGAAAACATTCGGCGGTATGCGGTATTCTGCGTAGGTATATGGAGAGGGGAAGGGTTATAATGAGTGGATGGAATCAGCTCACCACAGTGGAGGAGATGGAAGCCGACACCCAAAGGCTGCGCGATACGGCGTGTCAGGTATGCGCCGAGACGTATGAGGACAGAAAGCGCAATCAGACGCCGCAGTGTCGCTTCGGCGAGGACGGCGTGTGCTGCCGCGTTTGCTCAATGGGGCCGTGCCGCGTCACGCCGAAGGCGCCGCGCGGAATCTGCGGCGCGGACGCGCACGCGATAGCCGGCAGGAATTACCTGCGCATGATTGCGGCCGGCACGGCGTCGCACTCGGATCACGCGCGCGAGATACTGCACGTCCTGCACATGTCGAGTCCGGACGGAAACTATCCCATACGCGACGAACAGAAGCTTATCAGGCTCGCCGGGGAGTACGGCGTGACTGTGGAGGGGCGCGACATCTACGACATCGCGCACGAGGTGGCCGAGACGGCGCTTATGGAATTCGGCAAGCCGTTCGGCACGCAGCGCTTTGCCGAGCGCGCGATACCGGAGCGCCGCGCGATATGGGCGAGCGAGGGCATAATGCCGCGCGCCATCGACCGTGAGATCGCCACGGCGATGCACATGACGCACATGGGCAACACCGCCGACGCCGAGGCGCTTGTCCGCCAGGGGTTGCGCTGCGGGCTGTCAAACGGTTGGGGCGGCTCAATGCTCGGAACCGAGGTCACGGATATTCTCTTCGGAACGCCGACAGTCAGACGGACGGAGGGCAATCTCGGCGTACTCGAAAAAGACATGGTGAATATCGCCGTTCACGGCCACGATCCGGTGTTCTCGGAGATGGTCGTTTTCGCGGCGGAGCAGAAGGACCTCATAGATCGCGCGCGGGCCGCGGGCGCCAGAGGGATAAACATCGTCGGCCTGTGCTGTACGGCCAACGAGATAGCCATGCGCCACGGGGTTCGCATGGCGGGCAACTTTCTCCAGCAGGAAAACGCGGTGCTGACAGGCGCGTTGGAAATGATGTGCGTCGACGTGCAGTGTATTTTCCCCGCGCTCGCGCAGCTCACGGAATGTTTTCACACGACGTTTGTGACGAGCTCTCCCATAGCGAGGATTCCGGGCTCCACATACGTGGAGTTCAAACCGGAGACGGCGCTTGAACAGGCGCGTGAGCTCGTGACGGCGGCGATCGACAACTACAAAAACAGAGACGAGAGCAAGGTGTTTATACCCGAGCACAAGCAGACGGCCGTCGTTGGATACCCGACCGAGCAGATTATAAAAGAACTCGACAAGGTGACGAACAGCCACGTCGACGAGCGCGGTTCGTTTCGCCCCGCGATAGACGCCATAAAGGCGGGCGTCTTGCGGGGCGCCGTCGCGATAGTCGGCTGTAACAATCCGAAAATCCGGCCCGACTACTCGCATTTTGAGATAATGCGCGAGCTCCTGCGCAACGATATACTCATAGTGGCCACGGGCTGCGCCGCGCAGCTGGCCACCAAGGCCGGCCTCATGAACATGGAGGCGAAAGATCTGTGCGGCGCCGGTCTGAAGCGCGTGTGCGAGCTCATAGGCATACCGCCCATACTGCATATGGGCGCCTGCGTCGATATCAGCCGCATGATGCTTCTCGCCAACGGCATAGCGCGCGACTGGGGCGTGGACATCAACCGTATACCGGTAGTCGGCGTCGCTCCGGAGTGGATGAGCGAAAAAGCCGTATCCATCGCCAATTACGTCGTATCGACGGGCATAGACGTCTACCTCGGCATAGAGCCGCAGGTAAAGGGCTCGACGCAGATGATGGAGCTGATAACGCAAGGCACGCGCGATATAGTCGGCGCGGGCTTCATTATAAACAAAGATCCGCACGACCTCGTCCGCGCCATAATCGACGGCATCGAGGCGAAGCGCGAGGCGCTTACGGCGCTCGGGGTGCTGTGACGCGTGAAAATCGCTGTGAGTGGCAAGGGGGGCGTCGGAAAGACGACGCTGGCGGCGATACTGGCGCGGCTGTACGCGGCGGAGGGCAGGAGCGTCCTCGCGGCGGACGCCGACCCCGACGCGAATCTCGGTCTCGCGCTCGGTTTCACGGAAGATGAGCTGAGCGCGCTCACGCCGCTGTCCGAGATGGGCGCGCTCATAGCCGAGCGCACAGGCGCTGGGCGTGAGGTCTACGGCAGACTGTTTAAGATAAATCCCAAGGTAGACGATATCCCGGACAGGTTCGCGATAGAGAAATACGGCGTAAAGCTTCTCGTAATGGGGACCGTGGAAAAGGGAGGCTCGGGGTGCGTCTGTCCGGAGAGCGTCATGCTCAAGCGCGTCATTTCAAATCTTGTGACGGCGCGCGACGAGGTCGTGATACTCGACATGGAGGCGGGACTTGAGCACTTGGGGCGCGGCACGGCCGACTTTGTGGACAGGTTCATAGTAGTCATAGAGCCGGGCGCGCGGAGCGTACAGACGTACAGGAGCGTGAAGAAACTCGCGAGCGACCTCGGCGTCCGGAATATAAGCGTCGTGGCCAACAAGATCCGGGACGACGGCGACAGGGAGTATCTGAAAGAGCGCATACCGCCGGAGGAACTTCTGGGTTTTGTGAGCTACGACGCCGGCGTGATAGAGGCCGACAGGACGTCCGCGTCCCCGTTCGACGTGAGTCTTGCGGCGGTGAGCGAGATAAAACGCGTAAAGGATCGCATAGACGGGAAGTTCGCGGCGTGACGCCGCGCTTTGAGATTTGTAAATATTCTTGAGAAGGAGACGGGACAGGATGGGACTTTTTGACAGGGTGTTCAACGGCGCGGACCAGATGTACCGAAAGGCCGAGAGCGAATACGAAAAGACTGTGGCGGAGCTCGGCGCCGACGCGCCTCTTATGATGCCCGACACGGCGTACTTTATGGCGTGTATTTACGCGTATCAGGCCCGGAAGATCACGAAACTCGGCGATCTTCGCGAGGCGCTTGACGAGATAAAGGCAAAAATGACGCATGAGCAGAGAACGGGCGACGTGTTTTCAAGCGGCATAGCGTCCGTTATGGCGGCGGAGGTCATAGAGTGCTGTAAGTACGCCGGCGGACGCAGCCCGTATGAGGGAACGAAGTATCACGGACACTTCTCCGACGCGGAGGTGCGCGAGCTCGGTGTTCCGCTTGTCACGCAGGATATACCGGGTTTCGTCGTCATTATCGATCCCGCGCCGTCCGATGAGGACGCGGCGGCGCTGATAAAAGGCTATCAGAACCGAGGCATATTCGTGTTCCTGATAGGCGGCGTTATAGATCAGGCGATACGCATGAAGATACAGATGGGTTTTCCGGTGCGCGTTGTGCCTGTGGGAGAGGACATCTGGGCGGTGGGTCATATCATCTCACTCGTCGTGCGTGCCGCGATGATTTTCGGCGCGGTCGCCCCGGGGGACTGGGACGCGTTCAACGAGTATTCGTTCCACCGCATTTTCGCGTTCGTCAATGTGTTCCCCCCGCTGCGCGACATGACAGTCGCCTGCGGCGCCGGCGCCATCGCCAAGGGCTTCCCCGTGATAACCAACGTAGTTGAAAACGTGTGGAAAGTTCCCAAGACTATCATCATACAGGAGAACGTCGCCGACTTCATCGAGACCTCGCTGGAGGCGCGCGACATTAAGATAAAGATTACGGATATCGACATACCCGTCGCGTTCTCCACGGCCTTCGAGGGCGAGATCATCCGCAAGAAGGATACGCGCGTCGATATTAACGGCGCGCGCGTCGATTGCTTTGAGTGGGTGCGCACGAAGGAGGCGCACGAGATAGAAGATCACAGCATAACGCTGGACGGACCCGACATCGAAGAGTTTGAGCCGGGCGCCACGATGGGCGTTGGCATCATGGTGGACGTCGCCGGCAAGAACATGCAGTCCGACTTCGAGCCCGTATTCGAGCGCAAGTTCCACAACTTCCTCAACTGCGTGGAGGGCGTGATGCACACGGGCCAGCGCGACATGATACGCGTGCGCGTCAGCAACGACGCCTTCGACGCGGGCTTCCGCATGAAGCACATCGGAGAGGTGCTGTATGCCAAGGTCAAGAGCGAGTATGACACCGTGGTCGATAAATGCCAGGTCACGATAGTCACCGATCCGGCAAAGCTAAAGGAGCTCCGCGCCGAGGCGAACAAGAGCTACGACAAGCGCGATATGCGTCTGCGCTCCATGACGGACGAAAACGTCGAGGTGTTCTACAGCTGCATCCTCTGCCAGAGCTTTTCGCCCTCGCACGTCTGCGTGGTGACTCCGGAGCGCTTGGGGCTGTGCGGCGCCGTCTCGTGGCTCGACGCGAAGGCGACAAACGAGCTCGACGCGAACGGGCCGTGCCAGGTCGTCACGAAAAAGCTTCTGCTCGACGAGAATATCGGTTCGTGGGAGGATGTCAACGAGGCGGTGACGCAGTATTCGCACGGCGCGCTGGAACGCGTGACGCTGTATTCGATTCTTGAAGATCCCATGACCTCCTGCGGCTGTTTTGAGTGCATATGCGGCATAGAACCCGCCTCGAACGGCGTCACTATAGTCAACCGCGAGCATACGGGTATCACGCCGCTCGGCATGACGTTCTCCGAGATGGCGTCCATGACGGGCGGCGGCGTGCAGACGCCCGGCTTTATGGGACACGGCAAGCACTTCATCGCCTCCAAAAAATTCCTCAAGGCGGAGGGGGGCGTGGCGCGCATCGTGTGGATGCCCAAGGCCCTGAAAGATATAGTGCGCGACAGGCTGAACGAAACGGCGCGGGAACTGTACGGGATAGACGATTTTTGCTCCATGGTCGCCGACGAGGGCGTGAGCGAGGATCCGGAGACGCTGCTTGAGTTCCTGTCGGAAAAGGGACATCCCGTGTTGGCGATGGAGCCTCTGCTATAGCCGCCTGCGGGACGCGTTTGCGGCTGTTATCAATACTGAGGGGGAAGATTTTATGGCGTTTAAAGCGGCGCAGCAGAAATTCACGGCAAAGATCAACGAGACGACTGTCGGAACAGGAGAAAGGGCGATTTCTCTGGGGGGCGAAAACGCATTCCCGTTTTACAGCTTCGACGCCCCGGTGGAAAATAGTCCGAAAATAGGCATTGAGATACACGATTCGGGACACTACGCGGGCGTTCCCGGTATGGACGCGTACTACGCGGGGGCGGACACCCTCGCGGAGACCGCCAGAAGGGCGGCTGCCGTCGAGGGAGTCGATTTTCTGGCCGTGTCCTTTGACGGCGCCCACCCGGACAGCGGCGACAGATCCGTGGAGGATTGCGTGGAGGCGATCAAGGAAATCGCCGACGCCGTGGACATCCCGATTGTAATCGAGGGCAGCAAGAGCGTAGACAAGGACGCGAAGCTGCTCGACAAGATATCGGAGGCGCTCTCCGGGCGCAACATATTGGTCATGTCCGCGCGCGAGGAGAACTATAAGAGCATTGCCGCCTCAGCCGGACTCGCGTACTCCCAGAAGATAAGCGCGGAGTCCGCCGTGGACATCAACCTGGCAAAGCAGCTCAACGTGCTGATAAGCCAGATGGGCGTCAAAAGTGAGAACACGGTGATGAATCTCGGTTCAGCCGCCGCCGGTTACGGCTTTGAGTACGTGGCGTCCACGATCGACAGGGTCAAGGCCGCCGCTCTCGCGCAGAACGATACGATGCTTCAGATGCCCATAGTGACGCCCGTGGGCGCGGAGGCGTGGACTGTCAAAGAAGCGATAGTCTCCGAGGAGGATTTTCCCGAGTGGGGTCCGATGGAGATCCGCGGCATAAACATGGAGGTCTCCACGGCCGCCGCGTGTCTCGCGGCCGGCTCGAACGCCGTCATACTGCGCCATCCCGAGTCCGTGAAGGCCGTGTCCAGACTCGTCAAAGCGCTTATATAGGGGGGTAATCTTATGGCTCTGAAAGGTCTCGATATATTTAAGCTGACGCCCAAAACAAACTGCAAGGACTGCGGCAATCCCACGTGCATGGCGTTTGCGATGAAGGTCGCGCAGGGCGCCGTTGAGCTGGACAAGTGCCCGCATATGTCCGAAGAGGCGAAGGCGCAGCTCGGGGACGCGACGGCGCCGCCGATGAAGAAATTCACTATCGGCGCCGGAGACGGCGTGTGCGCGCTCGGAGGCGAAACGGTCCTGTTCCGGCACGACAAGACGTTTGTGTCGAAGAATCTGTACGCGATCAATGTCTGCGAGGGCAGCTATGACGAAAAGCTGCCGGAGATCCAAAAGGTCGATTATGACAGGCTGGGCGAACGCATGTATGTCGAACTGCTCAACTTGCAGTTCACGGGCGACGCCGGGAAATACGCCGAGCTCGTCGGGAAGGCGCAGGGCGCCGGACGCTGCCTGATATTGGAATGTCAGGACGCGGCGGCGGCGCGGGCGGCGCTGGAGATATGCGCCGCGTCGAAGCCCCTTCTGAACGGCGCGAACGCGGGCAACTGCGCCGAGTTCAGCGCGCTGGCAAAGGAGTTTGGCGTCGCGCTCGGCGTCTCGGGCGCGAGTCTCGACGAACTGTACGACACCGCGGCCCAGCTTGAGAAGCTGGGCAATAAGGAACTGGTGCTCGACGTCGGTTCGGCGTCCGTCAAGGACGCGTTCGCGGCCGCCGTGCAGATAAGACGCGCCGCGCTGCGCGACAACGACCGCGTGTTCGGATATCCGTCGCTTATCAACCTGGCGAAACTCGCGCCGGGCGACGAGTATTTGCAGACGGCGCTCGCGTCGCTGTTTACGCTGAAATACGGATCGATCATCGTGATGGAAAAGATGACGTACGCGCAGGCGCTCCCGCTCTACGGGCTGCGCCAGAACATATATACGGATCCGCAGAAACCGATGAAGGTGGAGCCGGGCATATATCCCCTCAACGGCGCGGACGCCGACGCGCTGTGCGTGACTACGGTGGACTTCGCGCTGACGTATTTCGTGGTGTCCGGCGAACTCGAGCGCTCCGGCGTGCCGCTCAATCTGCTCATATCCGACGCCGGAGGCTACTCCGTTTTGACGGCGTGGGCGGCGGGCAAGCTGTCCGCCTCGTCCATAGCTAAGTTCATAGGTGAGTTTGAAATCGAAAACAAGATAAGCAACCGAACGCTCGTCATACCGGGCAAGGTGGCCGTTCTTAAGGGCGAAATCGAGGAAAAACTGCCCGGGTGGACGGTTGTAGTCGCGCCTAACGAGGCGGTGGAGCTCGTAAAATTCTTTAAGGAATACAAAGCGGGATAGATACGAAATTGGAGGGTCATATTATGGCGAAATTTATTGTTATCGGCGAGCGCATACACTGCATATCCCCTGTTATCAAAAAGGCGATGGACGAGCGCGATCCGGCGCCGATACTCAAGCGGGCGAAGGAACAGCTCGATGCCGGAGCGGACTATCTCGACGTCAACATAGGGCCTGCGGAGAAGGGCGGAGACGAACTCATGAAGTGGGCGGTGCAGCTGCTCCAGTCCGAATTTGACGGCGTGCCGCTCTGCCTCGACACGGCCAACCGCCGCGCTATCGAGGCGGGCATATCGGTGTACGACCGCTCCAAAGGCAAGCCGATAGTCAATTCCGCCGACGCCGGGGACAGGATTGAGAACATAGACCTCGCGGCGGCGAACGACGCCGTCTGCCTTGCTCTCTGCTCCAAGGCCGGTGTCCCGTCGGACAACGACGAGCGCATGGGCTATTGTCAGGAGCTTCTTGAACGCGGCATGTCGCTCGGCATGGATCCCGACGACATCTGGTTTGATCCGCTTTTCCTCGTCATAAAGGGTATGCAGGACAAGCAGATGGAGATGTTGGAGTTCATCAGGATGCTCTCCGACATGGGACTCAAGTCCACGGGCGGCTTGTCAAACGTATCGAATATGATGCCGAAGAACATAAGACCGATAATGGACAGCGCGATGGCGGCTATGGCCATATGTATGGGCCTCACGTCGGCCATAGTCAATCCGTGCGATCTGCGGCTCATGGAGACTGTGCGCTCCTGCGACGTAATACGCAATAACACTCTGTACGCGGACTCATATCTGGAGTTGTAACGCCGCTGTTGTGCCGTGGGGCGCGCTGCCCCGCGGCTTTCGCGCGGTGCTGTTAGCGTAAACAACTGTATTCGGCGTTTGGCTTCCGGCGGGGGGCGTTCGGTCTCCGCGCGTTATACACAATTAACTAAAAAAGAGGCCGACGACGCCACCGTCTCGCGGGCGAAATTGCTCCCAGAGAATATTTTCGTTTGCAGCGATTTTCGCTCTCCCGTCCTTTTCGGCGTAGGCGAAAAGAATTTTTGCACAGGAGTGCGTGAAGTCATTCGACTTCGCGGGGACCCCTATATAACGGAGCAAAAATTGTAATATTTCG
>JAITKI010000017.1 GCA_031278515.1 Oscillospiraceae bacterium
TGTTCCCGGAAAGCTCTTATCGGCGTCGGTTCCAAAGTCGCCGTTCATGAGCTGCGGCTGCAGGGCCTTGTCCACGATTTTTATGCTCGCCTCGCGGCTCACGGCGGGGGCGGCGCCGCTCTCCGTGACCGTGACCTGATACGCGTACACGCCCGCCTCGCTTGGCGCCGTCGTCGTGAGGACGGCTTTGCCGTTGTCGGCGGCGGGGATTGGGACATCCTGTTCGCCCGACGGGCCTTTGGCGCTCCACGTGTACGTCAGCGGACTGTCGGTGGCGGAGAGCGCCGTGACGTACAGGCGCAGCACGGCGCCCTTGGCGAACGTGCCGTCAGACGGTTGGCGAATGATCGTCGGCGCCGCGGCGCCGCTCTCTGCCGCCGCCCGTACGGGCGGCGGCAGAGCCGGTTCCAGAACCGGCGACAAGGCGAAGCTGAAAACAAGGGCGAGAACGCCCGAAAGCGCCCTGCGCGCGAGACCGCGCCGCGCGCGTGACGCCGGGCGGGTGATACGGGATGTGCGGGTGGCGCCGTGTTTTTTTGTTTGCATTATACTTTCCTCCCGTGTACAACGCCCGGGACGCCGCCTTTGCCGCCCCGGGACACAGGTTTGAACGTATAATAACATACTTTTGGAGAGAAGTAAAGAATCCTGTCGAATTTTTGAATATTTTCGTATGCGACAGAGCAAAAATTGTAATATTCCGCGTTTTCCGGGGATTTATTCCTCGGAAAACGCTCTTTGCGAGCCGCGCGTCTTGACGTTTTGCCCCGGGTTCTGATAGAATACGGCGTGACAAATACTGTACGGGGCGGCAATGCGTTGTGACGGATTATGAGGCGGGCGATTTTGATATAGCGGTCATAGGCGCGGGCCACGCGGGTATTGAGGCCGCGCTCGCCGCCGCGCGTCTCGGCGTCAGGACGATCTGCTTCACCATAAACCTGGACGCGGTGGGCAATATGCCGTGCAATCCCGCGATAGGCGGTACGGGAAAGGGACATCTCGTTCGCGAGCTCGACGCGCTCGGCGGACAGATGGCGCTCGCCGCCGACGAGGCGTGCATACAGTACAGGATGCTCAACCGCGGCAAGGGTCCCGCGGTACACTCGCTGCGCGCGCAGGCCGACAGGCGCGAATACCAGAAGGTCATGAAGCGCGAGCTCGAGAGTCAGGCGAACTTGACCCTGCGGCAGGCCGAAATCGTCGATATCGGCGTGTCCGGCGGCGCGGTTGAGTTTGTTAAAACTTATACCGGCGCGATCTTTCGCGTGCGCGCCGCCGTCATATGTTCCGGGACGTATCTGTCCGGCAGGACCGTCGTCGGCGATACGATTCGGGAGGGCGGGCCGGACGGGATGTTCGCCGCGACGCGGCTCGGCGCGCGCCTGCGGGAGCTTGGCTTCGACATGCGCCGCTTCAAGACGGGGACTCCGCCGCGAGTAAACGCCCGAAGCGTGGATTTTGACAAGATGGAACTCCAACCGGGCGACGACGAGCCCGTCCCGTTCTCATTTGAGACGTCCGGGACGCCGCGCAACCGCGCCGTGTGTCACCTCACGTACACAAACGAGCGCACGCACGGGATAATTCGCGCGAACCTGCACCGAAGTCCGCTGTACTCCGGAGTCATCGCGGGGGTCGGTCCGCGCTACTGTCCCTCGATTGAGGACAAGGTCGTGCGCTTCGCGGATAAGCAAAGACATCAACTTTTCATCGAGCCGACGGGGCTTGATACGCTGGAGATGTACGTGCAGGGCTTTTCGTCGTCGATGCCGGAGGATTTGCAGCTGGCGATGCTCCGAACCGTTGCCGGGCTGGAAAACGCGGAGATAATGAGGTTTGCGTACGCTATAGAATATGACTGCGTGAACCCGCTTGAACTCCGCCAGACGCTGGAGACAAAACGAATATCGGGACTGTACGGCGCCGGGCAGTTCAACGGTACGTCGGGATACGAGGAGGCGGCCGCGCAGGGACTGGTGGCGGGCGTCAACGCGGCGCTCCGGATTCGCGGAGACGAGCCGATGGTGATACAGCGGGGCGACGGCTATATTGGCGTCATGATAGACGATCTCGTGACAAAGGGTACGGACGAGCCGTACCGCGTCATGACGTCCCGGTCGGAGTACAGGCTGCTGCACAGGCAGGATAACGCCGACATGCGCCTTTGCCATATAGGGCGCCGAGTCGGGCTGGCGCCGGACGAGCGGTACGCGCGCGTACTCGCGAAATACGAGGCCGTCAACCGGGAGAGAGATCGCCTCGAAAACACGTATGTCGCCCCTTCGCCCGCGCTCGCCGAACTCCTGACGTCGCTCGGCTCCGCGCCGCCGGCGTCCGGCGTCAGCCTGGCGTCGCTCCTGCGCCGTCCGGGCGTCGGCTACGGCGATCTCCTGCGATTTGACAAAGGGCGGCCGGAACTCGGGCGCGGCGAGGCCGAGCAGGTCGAGATAGCGATAAAATACGCCGGATATATAAAACGTCAGGAACGCGAGCTGGAAGAGTTCAGGAAACTGGAGTCGCATGTACTGCCGGAGTCAATCGACTACGGCTCGCTGAACGGACTGCGCGTGGAAGCGCGCCAGAAGCTGTCCGCCGCGCGTCCCCGCAGTCTCGGCCAGGCGGCCCGCATACCCGGCGTGTCGCCGGCCGACGTCGCCGCTTTGATGATACATCTCGCCGGCGCCTGAACGGCGCTTGCGGACATAAACGCACCAACTTTTATTTAAGGGGTAATGGATGTCATGAGTGAGGTTTCCGCCAATTTTATTCACGCGTTTATCGACGAGGATACAGCCCCGGGAGGGCGGTACGAGGGCATGAAGGTGCGCACGCGCTTCCCGCCGGAACCAAACGGCTATCTGCACATCGGACACTGCACCGCCATGAACATCAATTTCAGCGCGGCGATGA
>JAITKI010000147.1 GCA_031278515.1 Oscillospiraceae bacterium
CATTTCGCGTTTTCCGGGGATTTATTCCTCGGAAAATGCTCTTTGCGAGCCGCGCACGGCGAGATCCAACCCTCGTTACTCGTTTGTTACGGCCCCGGCCGTGACAAACGAAATTATTCTGATTAAAAAGGGCTTTACAAACGCTTCGGGATATGGTAAAAAAGTATCCCGGCGCGGCGCGGTTTAACGCGCCGATGAATATAAATCTTGGAGGTAAGAACAGGTATGAAGAAGTATGTTTGCGCGATATGCGGGTACGTGCACGAGGGCGCCGCGCCGCCGGAAATCTGTCCGGTGTGCAAGGCGCCCGCGTCGAAGTTCACGGAGCAGGCGGGGGAGATGAGTTGGGCGGCCGAGCACGTCGTGGGCGTCGCGCAGGGCGCGCCTGACGACATCATCGCGGATCTGCGCGCGAATTTCAACGGGGAGTGTACGGAAGTCGGGATGTATCTGGCTTTTGCGCGCGCGGCGTTCCGCGAGGGCTATCCGGAGATAGGGCTGTACTGGGAGAAAGCCGCGTACGACGAGGCGGAGCACGCCGCCAAGTTTGCCGAGCTGCTCGGCGAGGTTGTGTCCGCGAGTACAAAGGAAAACCTTGAAAAGCGCATCCACGCGGAAAACGGCGCCACGGACGGCAAGTTTGATCTGGCAAAGCGTGCCAAAGCGCTCAATCTGGACGCCATACACGACACGGTACACGAGATGGCGCGCGACGAGGCGCGGCACGGCAGGGCTTTCAAGGGGCTCTATGACAGATATTTCGGCAAATAGCACATCATAATCGGGCGCGCGGGGCCATAAGATGGTTCAGGCGCCAAAAGTGAGTCCGACGGCGGCCGTTCTGGCGGCGGAGGCGGAACTTTGTGACGCCCGAACCAAAAAGTGGTCTGAGGTGACTCTTGAGATGTCCGGACGCGTGACGCGCGAGAAAATATACGACGCCGCCGTTATCGCCGCGCTGGCGGCGGCCGTCGCGGCGCTCACCGCGCACACGAAGCAGTCCGTGGACGCGGCGGTCGAGGGGCTCAAACTCTGCTTTAACGTGATAATACCCTCGCTGTTTCCCTTTTTCGCGCTGTCGTCGCTGGTGGTGGACACGGGCGCGGCGCGGCGGTTGGGCAAGCCGCTGCGGCGCGTCATGGGTCCGCTGTTCAACGTCGGCGGAGGGTGCGCGCCCGCCGTGGTGCTCGGCTTTATCGGCGGGTATCCGGTGGGCGCGAAGACGGTCATGTCGCTGTACGAGAGGGGCGACTGTTCGCGGGCGGAGGCCGAGAGACTGCTGTCTTTCTGCAACAACTCAGGACCCGCGTTCATATTCGGCGTCGTGGGCGCGGGGGTGTTTTCGAGCGGGGCGATAGGGCTTCTGCTCTACCTCATACATACGGCGGCGTCTCTTATCGTGGGCGTCATATTCAGAAACTGGAAAAAGCGCGACGCCGCTCCGGAGCGCGCGCGCGCGACGGAACAGGCGCCGGCGCGCTTTGCGCCGGCGCTCGTCGCGGCTGTCAAGTCGGCGACGCAGTCGTCGCTGAACATATGCGGATTTGTGATATTTTTCACCGTGCTCATACGTATGCTGGACGTCACGGGCGTGATTCCGTTTGTGTCCGGGCTGCTCGGCGATATTTTTGAACCTCTCGGTTTTGACAGCGGATGGGGACGCCGTCTGCTGACGGGCGTCGTCGAACTGTCCTCCGGCGTGTGGTCGCTGAAAGGAGCGGCCTCAAAACTCACAGGTTCCGTGGCGATGGCCGCCTTCATGTTGGGTTGGGCGGGACTTTCGGTACACTCGCAGGTGCTCTCTTTCATCAGCGCCGGCGGACTGTCGGCGCGCACGTACATCGCCGGAAAACTGCTGCAAGGCGGCATCAGCGCCGTCGCCGCCGCACTGATAGGCAGGTTTTTTATCGCGGTCTCGCCGGCGTCCGGACTCGCCGGGCAGGTTACGGCGTTTACCGAACTCGATTTCTTCGGCGCCGGTCTCATTTCCTGCGTATGCGCCGCCCCGCTGTTTCTCCTGACGCTCCGTCTCGCGCGGGGAACAAAAAAGAGCGGACGCCGGGACTGAGAACCCGCGCTCGAATCACTTCGTTTGTCACGGCGGGGGCCGTAACAAACGAGTAACGAGGCTAGGATCTCGCCGCGCGCGGCTCGCAAAGAGCATTTTCCGAGGAATAAATCCCCGGAAAATGCGAAATATTACAATTTTTGCATCGTTGTATGGGGTCCCCCGCGAAGCGGGCGCGTCCCGTCACGGCGAAGCCGCCGCAAGCGAGTTTGTCATTTCCGCGGCCATTTCGAGATCCTCAGCCGTGACAGAGGCCAGATCGGTTTTTGAGGGCTTGTCCATGCCGGAGACGCGGTTTGCGTGGACAGACACCATGTTCTCAAAAAAATTCCGCACGTCGCGGGCGTTGCCGAAATTTGTGTCGCGCGTCTCGTACAGACGCCCGAAAAAGCGGCTCGCGTACGCGCGCGCGCCGTCGTCTAACGCGTACTCGTTTTTTTCGCACATCGAATCGAATATGGCGCCCAGCTCGGCGCTGTTATAGTCCTCAAATTTGAAGTAGCGGTTAAACCGCGACTGGAGACCGGGGTTCGAGCTGATGAACCTGTCCATTAGCTGTTCGTAACCGGCGACGACGACGATAAAATCGCCGCGGCTGTCCTCCATCGCTTTCAGCAGCGTCTCGACGGCCTCGCGCCCGAAATCGTTCGACCCGTCCCCGAGCGTGAGAGAATACGCCTCGTCGATAAAGAGGATGCCCCCCAAGGCGCTCTTTATGACGCCGTCCGTTTTTATCGCCGTCTGTCCGACATAGCCCGCCACGAGACCTGCCCTGTCCACCTCCACGAGATGCCCCTTGGACAGCACGCCTATGGCGGAGTACAGACCGGCCAGAATGCGGGCGACCGTCGTCTTTCCCGTGCCGGGATTGCCGGAGAAAACCATGTGCAGCGACATCGGGGGAGAGGGCATACCGTTTTCGTCCCTAAGACGGCGCACCTTGACGAGATTTATAAGGCTTCTGACGTTCTCCTTTATTTTTTCAAGACCCACGAGAGAGTTGAGACGTTCCATGAGCTCGTCCGTGTCGGGATGCTCCCGCTCCGAGGGCGGGGCTTGTTCCGCGGGCGGGGGAGTCGGGGCGCCGGACGCCGCGGTGGGCGGGTCAGGGGCGAGAGGCGGCATCCCCCCGGGCGCGCGCGTCTCCTCTACGAGACGGCGCGCGGCCTCGTCCGCCCGGCGTATCGTGCCGAGCAAATCTGCGAAACCGGACAGACTGTCGAGATACGAGCCCGCCGGCTTTATCTTCGGCTCCGGTTTCCCGTTCGCGGATCCCTTGTCCATGCGAGCGTCAGCCGCGCCGCCGGCGCGAACCTTTTTTGTCCGCGTGCCGCTTGGAATCCGATATTTTGCTGTCCGAATCCTGCATAAAGCGCTTGAGCCTATCCTCAAACGACTGTCCGGACTGAGCGGCGTCAGGCGCGGCCTCCTGGCGCGGCCGGCGCGCGGGAAGTCCGTCCCGGGGCGGAGTTCCGCCGCCGAAGGGGACGCGGTTTTGCCGCTCCGGAGTTCCGCCGCCGAAAGGGACGCGGTTTTGCCGCGCCGGCGGCGGCGTGACCGCCTTGATGGACAGATTGAGTTTGCCTGTCTCCGAGTTGATGACCTTGACGCTGACCTCCTGCCCTACGGCGAGATAGTCGCTCACGTTTTGGACATACGTGTGCGCGATCTCCGATATATGCACAAGGCCGGATTCCCCGGACGACACTGTGACGAACGCTCCGAATTTTGTGATGCTTGTTACCTTGCCGGTAAGGATGTCTCCCACTTCCAACCCCATAATTAAACTGACTACCCTCTCATCTGAAAACTATAAAAGGCGCGCCCGAAGATTTCAGCCGCCGTTGTCATAGTATACTTTCTCGCCCGGATAGACAAGGCCAAGCGTGTCGCGCGCTATGCCGGCGATGACCTCATCGTCGTCACTGTGTTCAATATCGTATTCCAGCGCGCTGTTTGAGACTTCCTTTGCGGTTATCATTCTCCGCAGATCTTCCTGTTCCGCTTTCGCCGTGTTTATCCGGATCATGATGTTCACGAGGCTCACCGAGGCGTAGGCTATCAAGGCGAACACGACGAGCTTCGTAATAATACCTGCCCGTTTCAGCTTCATTTGACAGTATCCTTTCGTCGTTGGCCCTCCCGCGCGCGGCGGCGCGGCGGCGCGTACAAAAATCCGCGCCCATTGTATAACATTTTTTCACGGAATGGAAGATGTTTTTTATTGAAATTCCAAATTTTTTCAGGGATTTTTTCAAGACGGCCCAAATAATCCCGCGCAATGCGGTCAACGGGGACAGTATGACGGCCGCGGCGCGGCAGATTCGCGTGAACACGAACAGGGCCGCGCGGCTGACAGTCGCGAGATAGAGCACCCATCCGAGCGCGGCGAGCGCCGACATGTAGACGCGCTGCCTGCCGCGTCCTACGGACATCCCGAGCGTGAAAAGCGCGATTCCGGCGGCGGCGCAGAATACAATATCGCAGAGCGTCCTCACGGCGCGGCGGCGGGATGTTCGCCTCACGGCGCGGAAAAAGTCGTACAGAAGCCCCATCCCGACTCCGGCCGCCAAACCCGCAGCCGCCTCCGCGAGCTGTCCGGATATAGACAGCTCCATCGCCTATTTGAACAGGCGGGACAGGAGACTGCCCGGCGACTTTGCGGGACTGACGTACTCAATGCTGTCCGTCGTACCCTCCACGGCGACCTCCCCGCTGCCGAGGCTGAGCTTCTCGATGCGCAGACCGTGACCCCTTAAAACGAGCGAACCCTGCGACGTGCTCATCACTATCTCGGTTTCGTCAAAACTCTCCACGTCGTCAACGCCGGTGACGGAGAGTTTGCGTCTGCTCTCGAGTATGACGTTATGCGGCGTCTCAGCCGCCTTGTATTTTTCATCATAAACCATATAAATCCCTCCCTGCCTGATCGCTTTCTATAATATATTAGCAGACGCCGAAAATATGACGGCTTTTGAGGAAACCGCCGCAGAGACGGCAGGGATTGGGCGGCAGGGATCTATTATGATTCGCGGCGGCGCGGCCGTCGCGGGCGAAACTACATAAACCTACATAAACTGCCGCAAAAACCGCAGGTCGTTCTCGTAGAGCAGCCGCGCGTCGTCTATCCCATAGCGCAGCATAGTCATGCGCTCGACGCCCACGCCGAACGCGAAGCCGGAGTATTCGTCGGGATCGATGCCGACGCCCGCGAGTACCTTCGGGTGAACCATACCGGCGCCGAGCAGCTCGAGCCAGCCCTCGCCCTTGCACACGTGGCAGCCCGCCCCCCCGCATGTGGCGCACCGCACGTCCACCTCGCACGACGGCTCGGTGAAGGGGAAGTGGTGCGGCCGGAAACGCGTCTTTGTATCGGAACCGTAGAGGCGTCTCAGCAGCGCGTCAAGCGTACCCTTGAGGTCGCCGAGCGTGATGCCCCTGTCCACGACGAGTCCCTCAATCTGGTGGAACATCGGCGTGTGCGAAGCGTCCGCCTCGTCTTTTCGGTAGACCCTGCCGGGTGAAATTATGCGCACGGGCGGCCTGTGCGCCTCCATATACCGCACCTGCACGGGCGATGTCTGACAGCGCAGGTGCACGGATTCGTCCTCCGTGATATAAAATGTGTCGCTCCACTCGCGCACCGTGTGGTTCGGGGGGATATTCAGCTTGTCGAAGTCGTACAGCGACAGTTCGACCTCCGGTCCCTCGGCGACGGTAAAGCCCATGCTTATGAATATCTCCCGCGCCTCGTCCAGCACGATGGACATCGGGTGGCGCCGCCCGATCGCGGCGAGCTTGCCCGGCGCGGTCACGTCTACCCGTTCGCGCAGCAGCCGATCGGCGAGAGACGCGGCGTCAAGCGCGCCGGAACGCGACGCCACCGCGTTTTCGATATCAGTCCGCACGCTGTTTGCCAGCGAGCCGATTGCGGGGCGTTCCGCGGCGTCAAGCGAACCCATTTGCCTGAGTATGGCGGTTATTTCTCCCTTTTTGCCGAGATACCTGACGCGCAGCGACTCGAGCTCCGCGGCGCTTCCCGCGGCGCCCAACTCTCCGAGCGCCGACACGCGCAGTTTTTCGAGTGTATCCCTCATAAAAAACGCATCCTTTCAGTTCGCGCCGCGAGGGCGAGCCGCGTGAGCCGCGCGCGCCCTCGCGGTATGGTCCAGCACGCGCTTGCGCAGTCTAAGGCTCTCCGGCGTCACCTCGAGCAGTTCGTCGTCGGCGAGAAATTCAAGACACTGCTCCAGGCTCATACCCTTCGGCGGCACGAGACGCAGCGCGTCGTCGCTTCCGGCGGCGCGCATATTTGTGAGCTGCTTTCGCTTGCACACGTTTACCGTGATGTCGCCGGACTTGGGCGACGCGCCGACGACCATGCCGGCATATACCCGGGCGCCCGGACTTATAAAGAGCTGCCCGCGCTCCTGAGCGCCGTATAATCCGTACGCCACAGCCTCGCCCGCCTCGTGCGCGATGAGAGAACCCGACGCCCTTCTGTTCAATTCGCCCTTGTACGGCTCGTAGCCGTCGAAAACCGACGCCATCACGCCCTCGCCGCGCGTGTCGGACAAGAACTCCCCGCGGTACCCGAACAGTCCGCGCGCGGGTACGCGGAACTGTACCCTCATCCTGCCGTTCATAGGCAGCATTTCCGTAAGCTCTCCGCGCCGCGCCCCCAGCTTCTCTATGACCGCTCCCACCGCGCTCTCCGGCACGTCCAACACCACGCGCTCGATGGGCTCGCACAGCTTGCCGTCGAGCTCGACGTTAAGGACGCGCGGCGGCGATACCTGAAACTCGTATCCCTCGCGCCGCATCGTCTCTATCAATATGCCCAGGTGCATCTCGCCGCGTCCCGCCACATTGAAGCTGTCGCTGCCGGGTATCTCGGAAACGCGCAGCGATACGTCGCGGAGCGTCTCCCGCGTCAGCCTGTCGCGTATGTTGCGCGTCGTGACATATTTGCCCTCGCGTCCGGCAAGCGGGCTGTCGTTTACCGAGAACGTCATCTCCATTGTGGGCGCCGATATTTTCACGAACGGCAGCGGTTCCGCGCGCGCCGCGTCGCAGACCGTGTCGCCTATGGTGATGTCCGCGATGCCGGACAGCGCTATGATGCCGCCCGCGCCGGCCGACGTTACAGGAGCGCGCGATAGCCCCTCAAATTCGTATATGTTGACGGCTTTTGCCCTCTTTACCGGCCGCTCGCCGTGAAAATCGCACACGACTATCTCCTGATTCTGCCGTATCGTCCCGCGCTCTATGCGTCCGATTGCTATGCGCCCGACATACTCGTTGTAATCGATCGAGGAGACGAGCATCTGGAGCGGCGCGCGGTCGTCTCCGCCGGGCGGCGGGATGTACTCTATTATCGTATTGAAGAGCGGCTTGAGATCCGTGCCGGCGGATTCGGGACTGTATGACGCAACGCCGCGCCGCGCGGAGCAGAACAGCATCGGCGAATCGAGCTGTTCGTCGGTGGCGTCAAGCTCCAGCAGGAGTTCCAGTATTTCGTCCACGACTTCCGTAACGCGCGCGTCCGCCCTGTCAACCTTGTTGACGACGACTATCACGCGGTGTCCGAGTTCCATAGCGCGTCCGAGCACGAAGCGCGTCTGCGGCATGGGTCCCTCCGCGGCGTCCACCAGCAGCAGCACGCCGTTGACCATTTTGAGTATGCGTTCAACTTCTCCGCCGAAGTCGGCGTGTCCGGGCGTATCGACGATGTTTATTTTGACGCCGTCGCAGCGCACGGACGTGTTCTTGGCCAGTATGGTTATCCCGCGTTCGCGCTCAAGGTCGCCGGAGTCCATCACGCGCTCCCGCACGTCCTGATTTTCCCTGAACACGCCCGACTGTTTCAACATCTCATCCACCAGTGTGGTCTTGCCGTGATCGACATGGGCTATGATCGCTATATTTCTGAGTTTCGGCATATACGCCCCCTACAAGAATTATCTCCGCCGTATTTGCGCTGAGTTCCGCCGCTCGCGCGGCGTACGCGTCCGCGCTATTTGCCGGGATGCTGACATCCAGCGTGACGTCCGCGCCATACGCGGCGTTCTCCCGCGCGCCGCCGAGAAGTTCCGCCTCCGCTATCAGGCGCGCGGCGACTTTATACGGGCAGCGCAGACGCATTAGCCGGTACATCTCTTGACGCGCTACGCCGGCCGCGTCCAGCGCGAGACGGGCAGCCTTGCCGTAGGCGCGCGCCAGGCCGCCAGCGCCGAGCAGGACGCCGCCGAAGTAGCGCGTCACCACGCAGCAGACATCCGTGACTCCGCATCGACTGAACACCGAAAGCATCGGAACGCCCGCGGCGCCCTGCGGTTCGCCGTCGTCGGACGCGCGCCGCGCACCGCCGCGCAGCAGATAGCACCAGCAATTGTGGCGCGCGTCGCGATGACGCGCCCTGACCGAATCGACGCGCTCCCCGGCCTCCGCCTCGGATCCCACGCGCCACACCTGCCCGATGAAGCGCGAGCGTTTCTCAACGAGCTCAGCCTCCCCGTAACCGGCCGGCGTCAGATGGGGTTCGGCGTCGTCAGCGGCGCGCATTACCGGAGTCCCGTTCCGCGCAAGGCGCTCACAGGCCGGGCATACCGGGATCGGGCGGAGGTAAACGCAGCGGCGCCCGCCCGGAGACTTGGTTGTAGAAATTGGCCAGCGTCAGGGACATGTACGGCTGCAGCCAGATCATGAAGACGTTGAGCGGCAGACTTATTATCAGAGCGCATATGGCGGCGATAAAACCGGCGACAAACATCCAGCCGATAAACGACAGCTCGAGTACGAACAGGTCGAGCTTTCGGCCTTTCATCATCCGCTTCGACTCGCGTATACATTCGAGGACGCCCTTTGTGGGGTCGTCCGCCAGAACGTATATGGCCAAACTGTACCGAAGCGACGCGATTATTCCCGGCACGAGAAGCAAAAGCGACCACAGGAAGATGAAAAATCCGGTTACTATTTGCAGACAGATGATTTTAACGGCAAACGCGAAGCCGTCAAACAATGTCTTGACCTCGGCGCCCTGTCCGCGCGTCATGCGGACGGCGACCAAGACGTACCCGACGGCGACGATCGACGCGACGAGTTGCAGCGCCAGCATCAGCAGACCGTCGAACGGGGTGAGTCTTTCAAGGAAATCCTCGAAATACGGTTCGAGCGGTACGGTGTACCCGGACATCGCGACGTCGTTTATTCCCGAGTACAGGCGGTCCGAACCGCTTACCAACTGCGTAAGATAGGCAATTATGGCGAGGAACAATATATAGATAAGACTTATAAGATATACCGACTTTGCATTTTCGCGCATGATGAACTTTGCGCTCAATTTCAGTCTAACGCGCTCCGACATACATTTCCCTCCCTGACGGCGCGCAGCCGCGCCCGTCTGCTGCATTTACTATACCACCGATCGCGGGAAAAAACAACTTACATTCGCGGCGAAAACGATATGTAACTTCGCAGCTTGTCCAAGACCTCGCCGATGTCTATGGGCTTGCCTATGTGGTCGTTCATGCCGGCCTCAATACATTTTTCCACATCCTCGCGGAACACGTTCGCCGTCATCGCGATGATCGGTACATTCTTCGCCCAGCGGAAATCAAGCGCCCTGATTCTGCGCGTCGCCTCGCATCCGTCCATATCCGGCATCTGCATATCCATCAGTATAAGATCGTATCCGCCGACGCTCCGCTTGAATTTTTCCACGGCCTCGACTCCGTTTTCGGCGCAGTCGAGTTCTATCTCCGTGGGGGCGAGAAGCGCTATCAGTATTTCGCGGTTGATCTCGACATCCTCGGCGAACAGGACGCGCTTGCCTCGGAAGACACCGCTCATGTCGCTCTCCGCGTTCACCGACGCGGCGCCCTGTCCCTGCAGGCCGAGACAGTCGTTTATGACATCCGCGATCGAGGACGGGAACAGCGGTTTTGAGAGAAATCTGTTCACTCCGGCGCTTCTCGCCCTCTCTTCGATCTCGCTCCACGCCACGCCGGATATCATGACGACGACGGAGCGCCCCGTCCAGCGCGACGTTATCTCCCGCGCCAGCTCGATACCGTCCATTCCCGGCATCTTCCAGTCCACGAAGTAGATATCGTACCCGCCCCGCTCATTCGTCATTTCGAGCGCCTCGCCGCCCCCCGGCGCCGCGTCGCATTCAAAACCGAGGCGCCGCGCTATGTCGAGAAAGTATTCGAGCACATCCTCCGAGTCGTCCACGACGAGAACGCGCAGGTTGTCGCGGGAGACGCCCGGGGCGAGCAGACTCTTCCGCTCGCCCGTTTCCGCGGCGATTCCGAACCGCACCGTGAACGTGAAAGTGGAACCGACGCCGGGCGTCGAATCAACCGTGATGCCGCCGCCCATCATCTCGACGATGTTTTTGGAAATAGCGAGACCCAGTCCGGTGCCGCCGAATTTTCGGGATATGCCGGAGTCGGCCTGCTCAAACGAGGTGAACAGGCGCGATTTCTGCTCGTCGCTTATACCTATGCCCGTGTCCGCCACGGATACGCGCACGACGCACTCGCCCTCATCCAAGGATACGAGCTCCGTATTGAGCTTTATCGAGCCGCCCTCCGGCGTAAATTTCACGGCGTTCGACATGAGGTTCGCAATCACCTGCGTAAGCCTCTGGTCGTCCCCTATGAGCGTGTCCGGTATGTTCTCATCTATGCGCACGTCAAATATCTGCCGCTTCTCCTCCACGCGGAAGTTCACGACATTGACTACCTTCGAGAGCATTTTCTCAAAGGAAAACTCCGTCGGGGACAGCTCAAATTTATTCGCCTCGATCTTGGAAATATCCAGGATGTCGTTTATGACGCCGAGCAAATGCGTCGATGCCTCTTCGATCTTCCCGAAGCAGTAATTTTTTCGTTCAATATCCTCGGAATCGCGCCCGATCGACGTCATTCCGATAATCGCGTTCATGGGCGTGCGCATCTCGTGGCTCATATTGGAGAGGAACGTGCTCTTCGAGCGGGACGCGTCCTCCGCCGCCGCCCGCGCCTCCTCGGCGCGCTCCTGCGCCCTGCGTATTTCCGTTATGTTGTGCATCATGATGACAGACGAGACGATCTCCCCGGAAAACGAGTGCATTGGCGTTATGCGCACGGTAAGTATCCGCATTTCCTTGCCGACAGGCACCGTACATTCAAATTCCGCCGTCTCTCCGCCCGCGATGGCGCTCTCATGAGCTTTTGAGATCTGATCCGCGAGCGCGTCATCCGTGTATGTCTCAAAAACCTCGCGCAGCGGTTTGTTGTGCAGGACGTCGAAATACTGGAGGCCCATGCGGTCGAGAAATACCTTTGAGCAGTACTCGAAGCACCCCTCTTTGTCGAGCAGTATGATGATATCGGGACTGTTGTCGAGCAGCATGGTCATATACTGCTCCTGCCGCTGCTTCTCGGCGGAGCGCATGGTGGATACGGCCGCCAGCGCGGACGCCATCGACCGGTCTCTGTCTATACGGGCCTGCAGTCGCCTCACCTGGTGGTTGAGCTTTGTTACTTCAAGTTCGCGCTTCTTGATTTCCGCCGCGAATTCTTCTTGCGTCATGTAAACACCAATTCCGTTCCTCGTCCTTTTCACCGCAGACGAAAAGAATTTTTGCGTTGCGGGCGACACCGCGCCGCGCCGGGAGGCGGCTTCCGGGAATTCCGGCCGGACTGCGGCGCCGCGAGTTTTCCGGGCGGTTGCCGCGCGGGATCAGAATCTCAACTGAGCGCCATGGCCGTGTACGTCATGTTGTGGAAGCGGTTTACGAGCCGTCCTTCGGCGTTCGGCACGGGACATATCTCCCCTCCGCTGTACAAAAACAGATACGGGACGCTCTGCCCGAGCAGTTCCGCGGTTTTTTTCATCTCATCCTCCGCCTGGTGTCCCAGTGTGAGGAACCGTGAGAAGCAGGGGATGATAAAAACGCCGGACGCGCTGTCCTTGCTTAACTCCTCGCGGATCATCTCAAGCGCTTCCTCCGCGGTTCCTATGACGCTCGCGTAGTCTACGTCGGCAAAGGCAATCTCCGCGCCTACCGGCACGAGTCCGCCGACAAGCATACCGCGTTCCGTATTGCCGTACATCGAATACGCCGTAGGCTTCGTTCCGTCCTTGTAGTCGATCAGGATAGGCAGCGACGCTATCGCGCCATCTTCCCCTGTGGATACTCCGATGCTCAAAAGGTAGTCCCTGACGGACAGTCCGTTGATTTTTTTGAGTATGTACCCGTCGGACTCCGTGACAAAAGCGCCCTTTCTTGTGACGTTGCTGTCTGAGATCGCCTTCGTGAAAAAGCGCGGCTTGACGTCTCCGCTCATGAGCACGAGCGTGATGACGCACCGCTGCGCCTTGCCGTTATACGATACGCGGGCATCCTCATAGACGACGCCCGTGTTTGAAAGCGTACCGAATATGGGAACGCCGCCGCTCTCCGCGTCCAACGCGAGCGTGTATCTGTATCCGGATATCTCCCGTGTTATCGGCCCGAACACCAGAACCAGAGACGGGTCTCCGCCCAAGCGGCCAAGCGCGTCGCGGTAGCACGCGCGCGACGCGTCCTCGGCGTTTTCCGGCGTGATCTCATCGGAAACGGCGGTTGAAAATTTCACGTCGTCGCTGGAAAGCACAGCCACCGAAAGCTGTTCAAATCCGAATTCCTTCTCCGTCCCGCCGCTTATCACGGAACAGCCCGCCGTGTCGAACGGAAGCGCTTCCGCCACCGCCTCCAGGACGCCCGTCTCGTGCAAATCCTGATAAAACGTGATGATCCCCACATTGTTTTTCAGCAGTGCGCCCGAATCGATCTGCGACATAATCTCCGCCGCCGCCGCAGCCGGGTCGTCAAGCTCGGTTGTAAACGCCGTCTGTATTTTTATCATGCTATCCGCGCCTCCAGTATATAAATGTAATTGAGATATGCTGTGTTACATTATACGACCGGGCGCGCGCGCCGTCAAGCGAGAGAGAGGGCGAATGTTTTCGTTTGCGGCAGTTTTCGCCCCTTCGTCCTTTTCGGCGTAGGCGAAAAGAATTTTTGCACAGGAGTGCGTGAAGTCATTCGACTTCGCGGGGGCCCCTATATAACGATGCAAAAATTGTAATATTTCGCATTTTCCGGGGATTTATTCCCCGGAAAATGCTCTTTGCGAGCCGCGCACGGCGAGATCTCATCTCCCGTGACTCGTTTGTGATGGCAAAGCCATCACAAACGAAATTATTCAACGAATTTTGGTATAGACAACAGATACGGAGTGTGCTAAAATGGCCGTGATCTTGGCGGCGGTAAGGCGCCGCCGCCCGGCAGAGTAGGACCCTTTGCGTAAAGTGCCTTCCGGACGGGGAGTTGCCGGAGGGACGAAGGAGAATTCCACGGTATTGGGTTCCGCATCCCGCTGCTGCATAGCGGAGTGCAAGCGCCCTCCTGATATGTGGCACGAAACCATGCGTCGCGCGCGGAAAAACGCGCGCGCGGAGAGTCATATTTCAGGAGGTATTTTGTGATGTTAAGAAATCCGGAAAAAGGCGTCGGAGAGATGCGCCCGCAGTCGGGCAAGGCGATGATGGAGACCAGGACCATGACGGCCCTGGCGGCGCTCATCGCTTTCAGCGTCGTGCTCACGCGGTTCCTGTCATACGCGCCGGAGGGGCCGCTGCGGATGAGCGTTGGCAATATGCCGATCGTCCTGGCGGGGATACTGTTCGGACCCGTAGGCGGCGCGCTGGCGGGGTTCGCGGCCGATGTCATCGGCGCGTCCGTTCAGGGGTATGGGTTCAATCCGCTGCTCATACCGACGCCAATCCTCATGGGGCTCATACCGGGACTCCTGCGTCCGATATTGGACCGTGAGGCGACATACCTGCGATTCCTGCTCGTGTCGATACTGCCGTACATCGTCGGCTCCATCGGCTATCAGTCCTATATCCTGTACACGATGTACGGCGGGAGCTATTCCATCTGGTTCATATACGGGTGGAGGGCCGTGATATTCATAATCACGCCGCTCGTCGATACGTTTATAATCTACATACTTTTCCGCCGGAATGTCTTCGCGCATATCGGCATCAGCGACATTACGGTGAAGAAAAAGGCCCGGTAATCAATGAGCGTACAGTCCGCCCTCGAATACATTCACAGCGTCAAGTGGCAGGGCTCGAAGCCCGGCCTTGAGCGCACGCGCGCGCTTCTGGCGGCGCTGGGAAATCCCGAAAAAAAGCTGAAATTCGTACACGTCGCCGGCACGAACGGCAAGGGCTCCGTCTGCGCGTGCGTATCCTCCGTTCTCTCCGCGGCGGGATACGCGACGGGGCTCTATACCTCGCCGCATCTCGTGAGCTTTAATGAGCGTATGCAGACGGACGGCGTGATGATAACCGACGCGGAGCTTGAGTTCCTCACGGACGAGATACGCCCTTTCGCCGACGCCATGAAGGACTCTCCCACGGAGTTTGAGCTGATCACGGCTATCGCCATGAGCTATTTTGTGATGAAAAGGTGCGATATCGTGGTGCTGGAAGTCGGCTTGGGCGGAGAATTAGATTCCACTAATGTAATCGGGACGCCGGAGGCGGCGGTTGTCTCCGCCATAGGTCTCGACCACACGGCGGAACTCGGCGGGACGCTTGCCGACATCGCCGCGGCGAAGGCGGGCATAATTAAGCCGGGAGGCATAGTCGCGGTGTACGGCGGTCAGCGCGAGGCGGACGCGGTATTCGAGACCAGGTGCGGCGCTGTCGGGGCGCGGCTGCGCAAAACCGATTTTTCTCGTCTCACCATCCGCAGCGCCGACCTGGACGCGACGCGTTTTGATTTTGCTCCGATAAGGGATATAAGGCTGCCGCTGGTAGGCTCGTATCAGCCCAAAAACGCGGCGCTGGCCATTACGGCGCTTGAATGTCTGCGCGAGCGGGGATATAATATAAGCGACGGCGATATCGCGCGCGGTCTCGGCGCAGTGCGGTGGCCCGGGCGGTTTGAAGTCTTGTGCCGGGAGCCGCTGTTCATTCTTGACGGCGCGCACAACACGCAGGGTATGGACGCGGCCGCGGACAGTCTGCGGGATATTTCCGGGGGGCGCGGCTTTGTCTTTATTGTCGGCGTGATGGCCGATAAGGACGTGGCGGGCATGATGGAACGCATCGCGCCGCTCGCGCGTGAATTTATCGCGACGCGCCCGCAGGTTCACCGCGCGATGGACGCGGGCGCGCTGGCGCGGCTGCTGGAGCGTCTCGGCGCTCCGGCGACGGCGAGAGAGTCGATCGACGGCGCCGTGGAGTTCGCGCTCGAACGCGCGCGCGCCGGAGGGTGCGGCGTATGCGCGCTCGGCTCGCTGTATTTTTCGGGCGACGTAAAAAAAGCCCTGGCGCGTCTCGCGCCGGGTTCGGAACGGCGGTTTTGAGGTAGTATGAGTACAAAAGGATACGAATGTGTCCGCGCGGTGAATATCAATGAGACGGACTTCAAGCGCGAACTGAAACTCAGCGCGCTGCTCGGCATGTTTCAGGAGACGGCGGAACCGGCGTCCGTCGAGCTCGGTTTCGGGTTCGACGTGATGCGCGGGCGATTCAACGCCGCGTGGATACTCACGCGTATCCGCGTCGATATCATGAGACCGGCCGTGTGGCGCGACGAACTCGTTATCGGGACGTGGAACCGCAAACACAGCCGCGTGACGTTTGAGCGCGATTTTGTCGCGCGCTCCGCGAGCGGCGAGACGGTCGCGGCCGCCGTCACGTCGTGGGTGGTGCTCGACGTCGATACGCGGGCCATGAAGACGGCGTCTGATTTCGGGTTTGACATTCCGGACATAGACATGCCCCGCGCAATCGATTGCAGACCGGGACGCATACGCGCGCCCATTGAGTTAGAACCAACTTATACCAGGACGGTGCGCTACAGCGATATCGACGTGAACGGCCACGTAAACAACGCGCGCTACGTGGATTTCGCCATGGATTGCATCCGCATTGAGCGCCACAGGACGCACCGCGTGAGTTCAATCGAGATAGGTTACGTGAGCGAGGCGCGCGAGGGGGACGCCATATCGCTGCGCAGCGTCTCTCCGCCATCCGAGCCGGACACCGTGTATATAGACGGCGTCAACGCCGGGAGCGGCGCCGCTTTTTTCCGCGCGCGCGCGGTCATGTCTCCCCGGGATTATCCCGCCTGAGCCGCTTCGCTCTCTCTGAATCATTTCGTTTGTGATGGCTTCGCCATCACAAACGAGTCACGGGAGCTTGGTTCTCGCCGTGCGCGGCTCGCAAAGAGCATTTTCCGGGGAATAAATCCCCGGAAAATGCGAAATATTACAATTACGCCGAAAAGGAAGGGAGAGCGAAAACCGCCGCAAACGAAAACATTCTCCCCGGAGTAATATTTCACGACTTGTCCCATATATTATTACAGCGGCGGCTTGCGCGCCGACGTCGTATCATTGAGGGGTGATTGCTGTGAAAAGGCGGGGCGCGCCGACGGTGTCCAAGGCGCCGCGCGGCGGATATTTGGGGGTAGCGCTGTGCGCGTCGCTTTTTGTGTGCGGCTGCTTTGTCGGCGCGGCGGCGGCGGGCGCGCTCACGCGCGACAGTCTGCGGGAATATCTTTCCGGATTGAGTCTTACATCCGAAGGCGGCGCCGTTTCGGCGGCCGCATATTTTTCCAGGCTGCTGTCCGCGTGCAAATATCATATCGCGGCTGTATTTTTCGGCTTTTCGGTCGTAGGCGTCGCCTGTGTGCCGGGGCTGGCGGCCGTGCGCGGCTTTTTCCTGTGTTTCACCGTGTCCGCGCTCACGCGCATGTACGGCGCGGGCGGCGTCCCGGCGACGCTCGCGATGTTTGCAACCTGCGTTCTCGTAACAGTCCCCTGCTTTTTCGTACTCTCCGCGCAGTCGTTCTCGTCCTCACTGGCGCTGCTGACGACAGTCGCCCGGCGCGGCGCAGCGCGAGGGACGTCACCGTACGGCGGCCGTTTTTTCGCGCGTTGCGCGCTATGCGTCCCGGCATTGGCGGCGTCCGCGCTGATAGACACGCTGCTGCTGACACGCATCGCCCGGTGGCTCGCGTAGCGCGGCGGCGCGCTACGCGCCGTCAAACGAATCTGTTACCATTTTGTAACTACTTTGCGTCCAAAGTATGTCATAATATGCCATAAGCGGAGCGGTGAGGTTGCAGCTCCCAGGAAAGTGGTGACCGGTTTACAATGACTTCAATGAAATTCGTGCCGTACGAGATGAAGACGAGCGTAATATCCGTCTACTCATACGCGGACAAGGCGCTGAGGGGTACGGTGACAAATCCGTACTTCAAGGATCCGATCGCTTTTGACAACGCTATCCAGCTTATAATGATCATCGACGAATTGCAGGACGCGATAAATTTCCCGCTGGAGAGCACGAGGACGCGGAGCTTTACTCCCATGGACGACGGGACAAGCCTGTTAGCGAGCAGAAAAGTTTTTTCCGGCGCCGACATATTGGCGCGGCCGCTCGCCTCGTTCAAGCTCAATATCATGTTCCGCCAAAATTCGAGCTGGCAGGGCGGGCTCGTGTGGATAGAAAATCACGCCGAGTCCCAATTTCGGAGTCTGCTCGAACTCATAATGCTGCTCGATAACGCGTTAACGGAAGCGATGACAAAGCCCCTGCCCGTGCAGGCGTAACGCCGCATTCCGCCGCGCTCTCCGGATACATGCCGCCCGACCCGCCGCGCGAGCGGCGCCGTCCGAAGCGCAAAAAGACGCCCCGCGCGCGGGGCGTCTTTTTGCG
>JAITKI010000150.1 GCA_031278515.1 Oscillospiraceae bacterium
CATTTCGCGTTTTCCGGGGATTTATTCCTCGGAAAATGCTCTTTGCGAGCCGCGCACGGCGAGATCCAACCCTCGTTACTCGTTTGTTACGGCCCCGGCCGTGACAAACGAAATTATTCGTCGCGCAAGGGTGTAATTGGGTATTGCGCCGGCGCGCGCGATATGGTATGATACGGAGGCATACAAACGGGGCGGTCCTCTGCCGGCTGCCGCGCTTGCGCGCTGTCAGGCGCGCCGGCGCTCGCCCGGAGCGGCTTTTGGCGCGGTACGAACGCCTGTCATGTGAGAGGAGAAGTATTTTGAACCTAGTAAAAGCGTTGAGCGAACAGTATCTCAAGGAGGAGCGCCCGTCGGTGAGCGTCGGCGACACTGTCCGCGTCACAGTCCGCGTAAAAGAGGGCAACCGCGAGAGGAATCAGGCGTTTGAGGGCGTCGTCATCGCCAAGAACCACGGCGGTATAAACGAGACCTTCACCGTGCGCCGCATATCCTATAACGTCGGCTGCGAGAAGGTATTTCCGCTGAACTCGCCGTCCATCGTGTCCGTAGACACCGTGCGGCGTGGTCGTGTCCGCCGCGCAAAGCTCTACTACTTGCGCGGAAGGGTCGGCAAGCGCGCCAGGGTCAAGGAGAGGATCTGACCGCTTGGACGAAAACGACGTTGTCCGGGAAATCCCTCCGCAATCCTCCGACGGACGAAAGCCGGCCTCCGGTACGCGCATGGAACTGTATGACTGGTTGCAATGCGTCGTAACGGCGGTTGTGTTCGGTATACTCATTTTCGTTTTCATAGGCCGCACAATAGGCGTTGACGGCCGGTCGATGCTTCAGACTCTGCACCACGAGGACAGGGTTATAATGTGGAGTCTGTTTTACAAACCCGCCAGGGGCGATATTGTCATTATCAGGACAAGCTCTTACGGGGATAAACCTCTTGTCAAGCGTATTATCGCTGTAGGCGGAGACACGGTGGACATAAATTTTGAGACGGGAGACGTGTCGGTAAACGGCGCCGTGCTCGACGAGAACTATATCAACGAACCGACGCGGAAAGAGCTGGATTTCAAGGGACCTGTCGTTGTGCCGGAGGGTCATATTTTTGTGCTTGGCGACAACAGAAACGAGTCTCTCGACAGTCGGAGCAGCAGCGTCGGGTTTGTTGATGCCCGCAACGTGCTGGGGAAGGTACTCATCGTGGTCGTACCCGGTAAAAATGAATTCGGGCTGCGCGATTGGTCCCGTCTCGGCTCGGTTTACGGCGGCGGATAGCGGGCGGCATGGACATACAGTGGTTTCCGGGCCATATGACGAAAGCGCGGCGCGCGATGGCGGAGGATATCCGCCTGGTCGATGCTGTGTGCGAGCTTATAGACGCTCGCCTTCCGTCGTCGAGCAGGAATCCCGATCTGCCCGATCTCCTGGGCGGGAAGCCGCGTATTCTGGTGTTGAACAGGATTGATCAGGCGGATCCCGACGCCACGGCGAAGTGGAGCGCGTATTACAGGGCTTCGGGTGAGCGCGTTATCGAGACGGACTGCCGAAGCGGTAAAGGTGTCGGGAAACTTCCGCCGGTCGCGCGCTCACTGCTTGCGGACAAACTCGCCTCGTATGAGGCGAAGGGACAGTCGGGGCGCGGCTTGCGCGTCATGGTTGTGGGGATACCAAATGTCGGCAAGTCCGCGTTTATCAACGCAGTGGCAAAAAGAAAGGCGGCGTCTGTGGCCGACAGACCGGGCGTCACGCGCGGCAGACAATGGATCAGAATCGACGGTACGCTCGAGTTGATGGATACGCCCGGCGTACTCTGGCCGAAATTCGGCAGCAGGACGGTGGGTGAAAATTTGGCGTTCACCGGCGCTGTAAGAGATGAAACAATGGATATAGAGGAGCTCGGCGCGTCGCTCATGCTCCGGTTGCGCGATATGAGTCCGAAACCGCTTGCCGAGCGTTGCAGGATGGAGCTCGACATGTCTGACGACGGGTACGCGATGCTGGATAAAGCGGCTGCTGGCCGCGGCTTCCTGCTGCCGGGAGGACGGCGCGATACGGGCCGGACTGCGGCGATACTGCTCGACGAGTTCAGGGCGGGCAAACTGGGGCGCGTCACGCTCGACGCGCCGCCTGAGAGCATCGGTCACGATGGAAGCCGGCAGGATTGAGAGTTCTCTGCGTGACGACGGGTGGCGCGTTATATGCGGCGTCGACGAGGCCGGCAGGGGTCCGCTCGCCGGGCCTGTTTGCGCGGCCGCCGTTATACTGCCGCAGAATATCTCGATAGACGGCCTCGGCGACTCAAAGAAGCTGTCGCCCCGGACACGGGAGCGCCTGTTCGGCGAGATAACAAGGCGCGCTATCGCCTGGAATGTCGCGTCGGCGGGCGTTGATGAAATCGAGCGCCATAATATTTTGGGCGCCACGTATATCGCGATGAACAGGGCGATATTCGGGCTTCCCGTTTTACCGGAGCTTGCGCTGATTGACGGCAACCGCGCCGACGGAGTGAATTTTCCGCGCGTGTGCGTGGTGGGCGGCGACGGCAGGGAAGCGTGCATAGCGGCGGCTTCTATTCTGGCAAAGGTCAGCCGTGACGCGTACATGGAACGGCTTGACGCCGCGTATCCGCAATACGGCTTCGCGCGGCACAAGGGCTATGGAACAAAGTTGCACTACGCGGCGCTCCGCGAGTACGGCCCGACGCCGGAGCATCGCAGAATGTTTCTGCGAAAAATGCACTGAGGGAGCGTATAGACATAAAGCGGATAAAATGCGCGCCGGATTTTACCGCACCGGCGAGACGGCAAGTTCCGTCAACACCCTGTATTTCGGCGGGTTCCGCCACGACAGGCGGACCGGCAAAAGACAAGCGCGGACGCAAACTTCATTTCTGTGCGCCCAAAAAGCGCAAGGCACCGGAGGAGATAGCCGCGTGAGTGGGCAAGGCGCGTCCGGCAGCGGCCGCAAAAAACCGACCGCCGCCAGATCGCGGGGCAATTTGGGAGAGACACTCGCGCTTGAATATCTGACGCGCCGCGGGTATGTCGCGGTCTGCCGGGGATATCGAACGCGGTACGGCGAGATTGATCTCATCGTACGCGACGACCGGTACATAGTGTTCGTCGAGGTCAAGCTGCGCAAAAGCGACGCTTTCGCGCAGGCCCGCGAGTTTGTCGGGCGGAGCAAACAACTCAAGATCAGGACGACGGCAATGATGTGGCTCGCGTCGCACGAAACGGCGCTGCAGCCGCGGTTCGACGTGGTGGAGGTGTACGCGCGCGACGAGGCGGGCGCTCCGCCCCCGCGCATAAATCACATAGAAAACGCGTTCTCGTGAGCCGGTCGCAATGGCAAAACACTGTTTGTCAGCTCAAGGAATATATGTTGCATAGATGCTCGCGTCCTCTTCCGTAAACACAACAAAAACAATTCTCTTAAAGTCTCCCGCCTTTGGAAACGCTGATACCGTGTCAATGGCAATTCGGGCGGCGTCCTCTTTCGGGAAATGAAATGCGCCGGTCGATATACAGCAAAAAGCGACGCTCTCAATGTTATTTTTGCGGGCTGTTTCAAGGCAGGAACGATAGCAGCTCGCCAGAAGCCGTCTGTCCCCATCCGTCACTTTACCGCTGATTATCGGTCCGACTGTGTGCAGAATATACTTGCTTGGCAGATTATATGCCGCTGTGAGTTTTGCCTGTCCCGTCGGTTCGGGGAAGCCTTGTTTTTCCATAATCTTTGCACATTCCAAACGAAGCTGAACGCCCGCATAAGTGTGAATGACGTTATCAATGCAAGAATGACAAGGAACGAAACAGCCGAGCATACCGCTGTTTGCGGCATTGACAATTGCGTCCGCTTTCAGCGCGGTAATGTCTCCGCGCCAAAGACAGATATTATCGCGCACAGGCGCCAAGTCCTCGATGTCGGCGACACCCCTTTTCGCGATCAATGTTTGAAGCACTTCGTCCTGCCTGGTCAAAAATTCGCCGCTTATGGCCTTTGGCGCTCTCACGTTTACAAGGGAGCGGAACAGCGACCATCGGTCAGGGTATTTATCGACTGTCGGCGGCGTCTCCCCCCGCTCCTTAAAAAGTGTTTCAATCAAAAATTCGAGATCTTGCTCCACTACGAAAACCTCACAATTCGCTTATCGCCGCGCGGTTTTTCCTGCGCTCTATCGCATGGAATTATTGCCCCGATTGTTTCCGCCATATCCTCGATAAAGGCTATGGTGCGGCCTTCGTTTTCCTTCATCCCCCGCGAGCAGTCGCGGTTTATGCGAATGAGGACGGCTCTTTCGTTGCCGTATACTGTCCGCTCGAATGGAAAGCGGATAATCTCCGGCGTGTTGAAACCCACGCCCAGTTCCAAGCAGACCACTCTCTTCTCGGCGAAACCTTTCAGAAAATCTGCGTATCGGCGTTCCGCCCGGCGCCAAATGTCGTCTTGAATAAAATATTCATTGTGTCGTATGTTCACGTCCATCTCACCGCCGCAGACCGGACATTTTGGGACAAGCGCGGACGGAATCCGGCAATCGCGAGTTTCGCTCACCATTCGCCTGATTTGCGTCTCGTTGCCGTACAATTCGCCATGACATCCGACGGCGCATTGGAACAGCCCATAGTCGCCTTGCACCGCAAATACTCTATTTTCCGGAAATCCCGCTTTGATAAATTGGTGCTCGACATTCGTAGTAATCACAAAGTATTCTTTTTCCCCCGCCAATCTTAAAAGGCTTTTATAGAGCGCCGAGGCCCGTGTATCATAGCGATTAAGGCTTATATGCCTCGCCCAGTATGCCCATCGTTCCTCCTGTGTTTCAAACGGGTGGAAACTGGACGTGTACATGTCCGTAAAGCCGTATTTTTCAATGAAATCCGAAAAATTGTCAGTGAAGCGCCTGCCGGCATAATGAAGTCCCGCCGCGTCTGACAGTCCCGCGCCGCCGCCAATTAAAACAAAATTGGCATCGTCTATTGTTTGTTTCGCTTTTTCAATGCGGTTGACATAATCGTAATCCATATCCTGTTTACCGCCAATGTAATGGTTAGGGCGCTAAAGGTGGCCCGCCGATGTCCGGCGTTTTGTTTCGCCGTTCATTGAGCAAGTGTTCAGCGGCAACGCGAAGAAACTCCTCGCCGTAATGACGCCGCCCCGGAAAGGCGCGCTCTCAACTTTTGCTTGTAACTCTCGACGCCGGGCTGCCCGTACGGGTCAACGCCGGACAGCGCGCTTGACATCACGCAGGCGGACTCGAAAAAATATACGAGCGCGCCGAACGACTCCGCCGACAGCTCGGGCACGCCCAGTTCAATGACCGGCACTCCACCCTCAATATGGGCGTCTCTGACCGCCGCGGACGCTTCGAGGTTGATCGCGTGCAATTCAAGCGCCGACACGGCGTCAAGTCCGTCGTCGAACAGGCGCCGCCCCGGAACGCGCAGAGATGAGCGCGGTCGATCGGCAGTGATGAACGTCTCCATCAGTATGCGCTCACCCTGCTGTATATACTGCCCCAGCGAGTGCAAATCCGCCGTAAACATAGCCGTAGCGGGGAATATGCCCTTACCGTCCTTGCCCTCGCTCTCTCCGAACAGTTGTTTCCACCACTCGCCCAAATACCGCATCGACGGCTCAAAGCATCCTAAAATCTCAATCTTCTTGCCCGAGGCGTAGAGCGCCTGGCGGACGGCGGCGTACAGGGCCGCCGTCCGCTCCCCCGCGGCCATCTCCTCGCGCGCGCCGGACATTATGGCGTCGACATCGCAGCCGGCGACCGCGGCCGGCAGCAGACCCGCCGCGGTCAGGACGCAAAACCGCCCGCCCACATCGTCCGGAATATAAAATCGCGCGCACCCGCGTTCGCTCGCGAACGCGTCGAGCGTCGTGTTCATGCCGGTAGTTACATACAACCTGCGCGCCGCGCCTTCGGAACCGTACTTTGCCTCCAGCAGGGAGAAAAAAATGCGGAACGCGACGAGCGGTTCTATGGTCGAGCCTGATTTTGAGACGACGCTGACGGAGAAATCACGTCCGGACAGAAGTGAGACGATGCGCTCCACGTGTTCCGCCGACATGTCGCCCCCGGCAAAGAAAATTCTCGGCGAGCCGGACGCGAGCAGGTTGTACTCCGGCGAACGTATGTACTCAACTGCGGCGCGGGCGCCCACGTACGAGCCCCCGGCGCCGACGACCACGAGCGCCTCGGATTCGGACATTATTTTCCGCGCGGCGCTCTTGACGGCGCCGGTTTTGTATTCCCCTGGAAGCCTCGCCCAACCGGCGCCCGCGGACGGCGCCGCCGCCGCGGCTGAGAGCGCGGCTTCCGACAGCGAGGCGACGCCGCGCTCAAATCCGTCAAAGCGACACAACCCGTCGATTCCGACCTCTATCATTTGTACCTCCTGTTTTGTCTGTGGCCGGCCCTCTTGCGGACGCGAAGCGCCGAAGAAAGGCAAGGAAATGAAGTTCGCAAGGCTCCGGCGCGTTGCGTGAGGCGTGACGCGTGACGCGTGACGCGCCGGCGAATCAGCCTAATAATTTGCTCAGAAGTTCCAGAAACACATCGCCCCACGTCACACGCGCCGCATCCTCACCCGCCGTTATTGCGTACTCGCCGAGGATACGGCCGTCTCCGCGTATTATCAAACGCCCGAGTTGACGGCCCGCCTCAACCGGAGCCGTCTCGAATTCGGATATTTCGACGGTTTTTTCCGTCGAGGCTGCGGCGCTCCGCTCGACGAGCAGCTTGCTCGCGCCCTCGACAACCGGCTGGACATACTTGGGCTTACCGAGCTTGACGCGCACCGGGCGGAGCGCCTCGTCGGGCGTGGCGTCTATCAGCGTGAAGTTGGCAAACGCGTAGTCGAGAAGCGTCCTCGCGGCGGTAAAACGCGCATCTGACGTGTCCCCGCCCAAGACTACGGCTATGTACTCAACGCCGTCGCGGGACGCGGTCGCCGCCAGACAGTGGCCCGCGCGGCTCGTGTAGCCGGTTTTCAGGCCGGTGGCGCCGCTGTAACTGCGTATCAGCTTATTTGTGTTTGTGAGACCGAATTCACCGCCGCGCACTGAATCCATCCAGATGGTCGTATACTGCTTGACAATATCGTGCTTTATGAGTTCACGCGACATGATGGCGACGTCGCGCGCCGTCGTGACGTGCGCGGTGTCGTCGAGCAGACCGGAGGAATTTGTAAAGTGCGTGTTCGTCATCCCGAGCTGCCGGGCGCGCTCATCCATGCGTTCGGCGAACACCGCTTCGCTGCCCGACAGATATTCCGCCATAGCGGCGGCCGCGTCGTTTGCCGAAACGACTACAATAGCTTTGAGCATATCGTGTACCGTCATCCGCTCGCCCTCTTCGAGATATATCTGCGAGCCGCCCATAGATTGCGCGTATGCGCTCGTCGTCACGATGTCGTCAAGGGCGATAACGCCCGCCTCGATAGCCTCGACGATGAGCAGTATGGTCATGACTTTTGTCACGCTTGCCGGCTCGCGCTTGGCGTCGGCGTCTTTTTCGTATATTACCGTCCCCGTCTCCTTCTCGACGACGATCGCGGAGCGGACGGGTATGTTAAGCGTGCCGCCCGTAACAGCCGGTCCGTCGACGAGCAGCGACATATCCGTAAGGTCAAAATCTCCCCCGTCGTCGAGAAAAACTTCCGCGTCGTATGTCGCCAACGCGGGGGCGGCGCACACCGACAGCAGCGCCGCAACCAATAACAGGGCAAAAAATCTTTTCATGACCAATTCCTCCCGCGTTCATGATATTACTTTTTATACTCTATGTCGCTGCGGTAAAAAATAGGACAACGCGCGCCTGACCGCGCCGCGGCGCAGACTCGGCGGGCGGCGCCTCTTACTCCGTCACGCCCGGCGGCGCGGTCTCGCCGCCGGACTCGGGCGGCGGCGTGTAATACGGGAGACCGGACGTCTCCGGATCGTCCGTCACGGACGATCCGGGGGTGGGAAGCGGGAAGATCGGCGGAAGCCAGTCGGGAGGGCTGTCCGAAGGGGTCGTCGTCTCGCCGGGAGTCGTCTCGCCGGGAGTCGTTTCCTCCGGCCGGGGTTCATCAGGCGTGGGAGTCGGACTCAGTTCGAGCTTAGTATAGTTGAACACGACTATATTCTTGTCGGGATTCTCGCCGACTGTGAGCGTCACGGCGGCGTTGCTCGAGAGAATGTGTCCCTCAAATTCGGGCGCGGTAAAGATCAATGTCTTTCCGGCCTCCGCCACGCCCTTGTTTTCATCCAGTATGGCGCCGGTGTCATCCATACAGATGACTGTGTAGGCTATCTGAACGATGCCCGGTACGGCGGGTTGATACGTATTGGCGGGTACCGGGAAATCTTTGTACGGCAGATCCTCGTGTATGAGCGTCATGACTTTTTTCCAGATATTCGCGGCGGGATTCATACGCACGGTCAGCTGTATGGATTCCGGCTGGTCGTAACCTGTCCACACGACGGCCGTGTAATATGGCGTATAGCCCGCAAACCACCTGTCCTTATTGTCTTCCGAAGTGCCGGTCTTTCCCGCCGCGGGCATTGAGTTTCCCAAGCTGGCGCCTCCGCCCGTGCCGTACCGCACGGCGTCGCGCAGCACATCGGTCATCCAGTACGCCGTAGCGCCGCTTATAGCCGCGACGGGTTTCGGCTGATTGTCGTATATGACGTTTCCGCCGGCGTCGCATATCTTTGTGAACGTCCTCGCTTCCGTGCGAACCCCCTCGCTGATAAACATATTGAACGCCGACGCCATCTCCCGGACCGTCGCCCCGTAGGTGAGCTGTCCGACGGCGAGCGGCGCGTAATCCTCATCGCGGGCGTCGAGATTAAACCCGAGCTTGTCGCGCATAAATCTGTACGACACGGCGGGCGACAGGTCGTCCAGCACTTGAGCGGATATGGTGTTGCGCGAATTGACGACGGCCGTCCTGATGTCGACGACGCCCATGTAATCGTTATCATCGTTGTTGGGATACCAACCGGAGTCAGTTCCGCTCAGCTCGATGCCCGCCGCGTCATCGTACTTTGTGTCGGGTGTTATAAGTCCGCCGTCCATTGCCGGCGCGTAAACCGACAGGGGCTTTATCGACGAGCCGGGCGGACGGCGCATGACCGTCGCGCGGCTTCTCAGGCGGCTGCCCTCCTTTTGGCCGACGCCGCCCGACAACGCCACAATATTGCCGCTTCCCGGCTCCACTATCACTATAGCCGATTGCAATTGCTGTTCCGAACCGCTCGTTTTCGGTATCTCCTCGAGATCTTGGTATATCTGATCCACGCACGCCTGCACGCCCAGGTCGATTGTCGAGTATATCTGATAGCCCCCCCGTGAGAGCATGGCCGACGCGGTGCCGCTGTCAACGCCTTTCAGTTCGGAGAGCGCCGCGATGACGTCGCTGATGACGGCCTCGTCGTACCACGTATAATTTTCCGGCGTATAGGTGGTGTCTTCTCCGCGCTTGAACACAAGATATTCGCGCTTGGCCCGCGCACATTCGTCGGCCGATATATACCCCTCTTCCAACATGGTGTTGAGAATGATTTCCTGCCGTCTCTTGTTGGCCGCCCTGTTCTGATACGGGTCGTACATGGACGGGTTGTTAGTTATTCCTACAATCGATGCGCACTCAGCCAGCGACAGCTCGGAGACTTCCTTGCCGAAATAATAACTTGCCGCCGCGCCTATTCCGTACTGCAGGTTGCCAAAGTAGACGCGGTTGAGATACCACTCGATTATGCGCTCCTTGCTGTTGCCGCTCTTCTCAAACTCAAGCGCCCGGAATATTTCGGTCAGTTTTCGCCGGACTGTTCCTTCATTTTCTCCGGTCATATTCTTAATCAGTTGCTGCGTGATAGTGGAACCGCCGAAGTTGTCCTTCATACTCAGGAACATGTTTGCAAACGCGCCCGCCGTGCGGTACCAGTCAACTCCGTGATGCTTATAGAATCGTTTGTCCTCTATCGCGACGAGCGCGCGCTCCATATTCTCAGGGATGTCCTCGTAATCCACCCATATCCTGTATTCCGTCGTTTTGATGAGCGTCATCTCCTCATACTCGCCGGAATCCGGGTTTTTCGCGTATATTACGGACGACAGGCTCATAGTGAATTCTTCCAGATCCACGTCGAGACCCGTGGTGAGATTCGCTTTGACATATAAAACAAAAATGCACACGAAAATGGCGCCGGTTGTGACGGCGACCAAAAGCGCGGTGGCGAATACCCTAAACGCCAGCCTGATGATACCGCCCAATGTCCTGGCTCCTGTTTTCGCGATTTTAACGCCCCGCCCCGGCAAAAGCCACACCCCTCAAGAACACTCATTTCATTTGCGGCCTTGCCGCCCTGAACCTTATTATACGCGTTTTGCGCGCGGATTTCAACGACTTGTGGAAAAACGACTCATGGAAAGCGCATTCCATCCCACTTTTCGACGGCGCGCGGAACCGAAGCGCGGGCGCAGGAAACAAGCCGGCATGTTCAATGACCGCGGCGCAGGCGGAACAAAAGCAAACTCGGGCGGGAGAGCGGTTGCTGCGGACGCGGTCGGATCTGATTCATCATTTTTTGAAGAACAAAACAAGCCGGATCCCCGTCTTTCGGTATGCGCTACGCACGTTCTTTTGCGCGCGCAACCGCGCGATTCCTTCGCGCGGTTGTCGCCTCCGGCGCCGGTTCTCTCGTGTGCGTCGGCGCTCCGGAGTGCGCGCGTCCCGCGCCCGCAAGGGGTTTTGAGGCGGGCGTTTGCCGGACGCCGAAGGCGGGGAGTTCGTCATATTTTGACGCAATAAGGCTATTCCGCCTAGCAAGATGAACAAAATAGGTATTGCGAAATACGAATTTTTGTGATATTTTCCAACCAGTCGTTGCTGTCAGCATACTGTAGACGAAAAGTATGACTTTTTAACCACCTGCCGAGAGCGGGTTTTTTTGTGCTCAAAAATGAGTTAGCTTAAAATAATTCTCATGATCCTCCTATGTTCTTGCCTTCCACCGCATTTCGCCGATTTTGCCGGTAACAGCCGCGTAAAAAAGTATACATTTTGCAACAGTTTTGGACTGTGGAACTGACCGGAGGCATGGCAAGTGATTGAAGGAGGGCGTATGGAAAAACCCGATGGACTGCAAAGGACCGGCAGCCTCAGGAGATTTTTGAACTCAAAGGCATTCATGCTGTTGATTCTCATCGCTGCGGAGGTCGTCTTCTATTCGATAATCTCCGGGGGCGACTACCTCACCATGTTCAACCTCAGAAATATCCTAAGCTCCATGGTCGTCACAGCATATCTGACGACAGGCGCCGTTTTCCTCATGATTTCGGGCAATATCGACCTGTCTACAGCTCAGGTATCGACGATAGCCGGCGTCGTCATGGCCAAAATGCTGCTGGCCGGTCTCCCGTGGCCGCTCGCCGTACTGCTGACTCTTGCGGGCTGCGGGGTGGTCGGCCTGCTCAACTCCGTACTCATCAACGAGTTGAAATTTATGCCCTTTGTGGCGACAATGGCGGTCTCATACGTCGTTCAGGGCGTCATGCTCCTGATGACGCACGGCGCGTCTGTGGACGTAGACGACGCGTTTATTGTCTGGCTGGGCGCTTACAAGCTTTTCGGGCAAATCCCGGTGAATGTCGTATTCACATTCGCTGTCTTCGCCGTCTACGGCGTTGTTCTCGCAAAAACACAATTCGGCAAAAATCTGTACATGATAGGTGGAAACTCCAAAGCCGCGCTGCTCGGCGGGCTCAATCCCAAGCGGATGTGGTACATACTTTTCATTAACAACGCGCTGCTCGGCGGTGTCGCCGGTATGCTTCAGGCGGCCCGTCTTCGCGCCGGCACGACGAACGGCATAGCAAACGGAATGTTCTCCGGCATGACGGGCGCCATTCTGGGCGGAGTCTCCTTCGGCGGAGGTTCGGGCGGTATGGGAGGCGCGTTTATCGGTCTTGTCATGATCAACGCGTTTAACAGCGGACTGACCGTCGTCGGCGTAAATCCGTATTGGCAGACGGTCGCGTCGGGCGCGCTTTTGCTCGTCGCGCTGACATTTGACTACTTCAATACAAAAAGACTCACGGCGCGGAAGTAGCGGGAAAGGGGGATAGGATAAATTGGCGAACTACTTGGAATTCAAGGGCATAGGGAAGTCATATCCCGGCGTTCAGGCGCTTCGCGACGTCAGTTTCCGCGTGGATGAGGGCAAGATTGTGGCGCTGCTCGGCGAAAACGGCGCGGGCAAGAGTACGCTTCTCAAGATACTGAGCGGTGATACGGCGCCCGACGAGGGCGTGATCATCATAAACGGCCAGGAGCAAAGTTTCGCCTCTCCATATCAGGCAATAGTCGAAGGGATCAGCGTCATATACCAGGAGCGCCAGCTTGTCCCGTCGATGAACGTCATTGAGAACATACACTCCGGCGATCTCCCGGCAAATGGCCTGGGATTTCTGAAAAGAGAGGAAACGCGCAAGAACGCAAAGGAAATAATAGACAAATTTGGCTTGCCCATCGACCCTTATGAGCTTGTTGGGCGTCTGTCCGTGGCCTATCAGCAGATGGTCGAAATAATGAAAGCGTATCGCCGCAATTCTCGAATCATAGCTTTTGACGAGCCCACGGCGCCGCTGACGGACGCCGAAATCGCGATACTCTTCCGGCTCATACGCCAGCTCAAGGACGAGGGCAAACTCATATTATACGTATCGCACCGTCTCGCGGAGATATTCCGGATAACGGACGAAATCGTAGTCCTGAAGGATGGCCGCATGGTGAAAACCATGCAGACCGTGCAGACGAACGAGGCGGAACTGATACAGGCAATGGTCGGGCGCGACATTGGAGACACATATTCACGTTTGAGCCGCAACGACAAGTTCGGAGACGTGCTGCTGGAGGTCAACAATCTGACGACTGACGTTGTGAGCGACGTCAGTTTCCGTCTGCACAAGGGCGAGATAATCGGCTTCGCGGGCTTGGTGGGCGCGGGGAGGACGGAGGTCGTGCGCGCCATATTCGGCGCGGATCCCGTGCGTTCCGGGGAGATACGGCTTGACGGCGAGCGCGTATCATTCAAGACGCCGCGCGGCGCCATAGAGCGCGGCGTCGCGCTTTGCCCGGAGGACCGGAAAGAACAGGGACTCGTTTTGTTCCGCAACATTACGGACAACATCTGCCTCCCGGTACTCGGCAAGCTGAAAAAGAGGTTGTTTCTTGATAAAAAGAAATCCGAGGATCTGGCGGAAGACGCCGTAAAGAGGTACTCGATAAGAACTCCCACGCTCGACAAACTGGTGGTGGAGCTATCCGGCGGTAATCAGCAAAAAATTATCCTCGGACGCTGGACGTCAAAGCTTATCGACACGCGGATATTGATACTTGACGAGCCGACAAAAGGCATCGACGTAGGCACAAAAGCGGAGGTCTATCAGATGGTATGTGATTTTGCTAAGGCCGGGATCGGCGTCATATTCATTTCCTCCGAACTGACGGAAGTCATCAACATCGCCGACACAATCATCGTCATGCACAACGGCCACATAACCGGCGTCGTGAAGCGGGAAGAGGCCACCGAAGAGAACGTGCTGGCGCTGGCCATGCTTGACTGAACGGGAGGGACTGACAGGTAATGAGAGCTTTTGCGAAATCAAAAGGGATGACGCTGCTGCTTGTGACGGTGATTGTGTTTGTGTCGTTTTGGAGCGCAAATCCCAACTACGTGAGTTGGGACAATCTGCGCGGCATAATGTACTCGATGAGCCTGACAGGCACAATCACCTGCGGAATGGCCTGTTTGATGATGAGCGGCGCTATTGATCTCGCGTCCGGCGCGGAGGGAATGATGGGCGGCGTCATAATAGCGTATCTCCTGCGGGGCGGGTTGGCGTGGCCTGTCGCGCTGATTATCGCGCTCCTTTGCGGGTGCTGCTTCGGACTTATCAACGCTTTTTTCTCCAATGTCCTGAATTTCATGCCATTCATCGCGACAATAGCAATGTCGTCCGTATACCAGGGAATAGCGGGCGCCGTAACGACAAACCGGCCTATCATGATAACAAATCAGGCGTTCTGGGCGCTCGGCAACGCCAATATTTGGATTTTCCCGCTGCCGTTCGTGATCATGATAGCCCTGCTGCTCATATACGGCGCGTTGATTTCGTCCACAAAGTTCGGGCGGCAAATGCTCTACTGCGGCGGTAACAGGATGGCGGCGAGGCTGGCCGGCCTGAACTGCAAGAAGATCACGACTATTATGTTTGTCAACAACGGCGCAATAGCTGTTCTGGGCGGGAGCGTTCTGGCGTCGCGGATGCACAACGGGTCGATGTCGGCGGTAATCGGCGCGGAGATGGACGGTATGACGGCCGCCATCATAGGCGGCGTGTCCTTCCTCGGAGGCGGTTCGAGCGGCATGGCCGCGCTGTTCATAGGTATACTGATGCTCAATTGCTTTAAAAACGGTCTGCTGATTATCAAGCTCGATGCGTATTGGCAGATAGTCGCCAACGGAGGGCTGCTGATCATAGCGCTGATCGTTGACTTTATCCGTGAGAAGCGCAGACTCGCGGCGCTTCTCAGAAGCGCCCTCCGCTGAGTTCGGAGCGGAGGCGTATTTTTTAAGGAGGAAATCGAGATGAAAAAACTGCTTTCCATTATCACGGCGCTCACAATGGCGTTCGCGCTTGCCGCGTGCGCAGGGGGCGGAGGGGCCGGAGAACCGGCGCAATCGACGGCGCCGCCCGCCTCATCCACGCCGTCCGCCGAGCCGCCCGCCGGGGGCGGCGAGTCCGGTTCAGCGCCGCCCGACGGCAGTCCGCTGCATGTCGGGTATTGGGACGATCCGGTGGATCACAGCGCACGGCGCACATACGACGTCGTGTTCTATACCTTCTTTTCAGGCTCGTTCGTCGACTCATTCTACGCCGCTCTGCAAAAATGCGAGGCGAAAATGAACATAAAGATCGACTATATAACCGCCAACAGCGATCCGGAGAAATTCATCAACTCGCTCGAACTTCTTTCTAACCGCGACGGCATACTGCTCGACCACGACATCAATACTGAAAAGCGAACGTGGGACGTCATGCAGGATTTAGGAGTTCCGTGGATCGCTTTTGTCACGCCGTTTATGGACGGCGAAAGCGCGTCCCACAACCGTTGGCCGACAATTATCATGGACGGCAAGGTCGTCGGACGGCAGGCCGTGTCGTGGCTGTGCGAAAATTATCAAGATTACTGGGGCGATATAGACACGTCCAAGCTCGGGATGATCAATTTGACCATGTCCACAGCCGGCATGTTCAATGACCGCGGCGCAGGCGCCCGCGACGCGTGGATGGAATACTTCCCGGATAATCTTTATATCGAGGGCGACACCGCCGGCCAGCAATTCACAACGGAGACGGCGTACAACATGATATCCGCGTACGTGTCGTCGAATCCCGATGTGGAATACTGGTTTATCAATACGATCATGATGCTGTTCCCGGTGGGCTGCGCGCGCGCCGTTGAGACGCTCGGCATAGACGACAAAGTGCTAATAACGTGCGAGGAGAGCGTCACCGCCATTGAGGAGTGGGGTTCCGGCTATCGCGGCGCGTGGGTCGCCGCCGTGGGCATAGCGGAGGAACTCTACGCAGCACCCGGCGCGTCGGGGATTGTGGCGCTTATCGACGGCAGGGCGACGCCCGAAACGCTGTGGGAGGACGCCAAGAGCGATGCCTACGGTTTTGACTACGCGGTGTACCCGCTGGAGACCGAGGTAATAACATACGACAATTACGAAGAGTATTTTGAGAGCATCGACCGGAAGTATTTTGCGTGACTCCGCTCGGCGCCGCCCGCCGCCCGGGCGGCGGGCGGCGGAACGGGCCGAGAGTTCCCCCTCACTCATCCAGCGCCGCTTGCAGCACGGCGTTCGCGACAGCGCCCGCGGCGGAGGCGCCGGAGCCTCCGTTTTCCACAACGACGGTAAACGCGAACGGGTGTCCCTCGTTTGTAATAAAGCCCGTAAACCACGCGTGCGGCTGTTCCCCGCCGCCGACCTCCGCCGTGCCTGATTTCGCGTACAGTTCCAAATTCGGAAAGTTTCCGGCGCCGTATGTGCGCTCGACGTTATAGCTCATCATGAGCGCCAGCCGGCGCGCCGTCTCCTTATCCATAACGCGCTCGGACGCGGCGGGCATGAATTTCCCCGGCGCGCCGCGCTCTGTGAGTCGCAGGCGGGGCGCGCCGCCGCCGTTTGCTATCGCGGAGACAAGACGCAGCATGGCGGCGGGACAAACCGTGTCGTTATACTGCCCTACGCCCGACCATCCGAGATCCGCAGAGCCATCCTCCGCCTCGTCAAATCTTCCCCGGGCGGTGGATATGCCGTCTATACTGTGCCGACGCGTCAGGCCGAGAGACTCCGCGTACCGCGCCAGCGTGTCCGCGCCCAGCTCGAGCGACAGCTTCGCGAACGTGACGTTGCATGAGACCGCGAGCGCGTCCTCAAACGTCAGCGAGCCGTGGCGCTCCGTACACGTCACCGCTTCGCCGCCGATTATGGCGCTGCCCTCGCACTCAAACACGCGTTCATATATGTCCCCGACATTCTCAATGGCGGCCGCCGCCGTCACCAGCTTAAATACGGAACCGGGTATATACGCCGCGGAGATTGCCCTGTTGATATACACGCCCTCGTAGCGGGGATCGTTCTCGACGTCAGCCGGAGGGTTCTCCGGGTCAAATGTCGGGGAGGATACCATGCACACGATGTCGCCCGTGAGCCAGTCAGACACAATGACGCAGCCGCGGCGGCCCGCCAGCGCGTCGTAGGCTGCCGTTTGCAAGCGCGAATCCAATGTGAGCGCCACCTCGCCGCCCGTCCCCTCACGCGAGTATATCCCGTTTATAAAGTCGTATCCTATGAGCCGCGATCTGAACGATGTGAGCGCGCCGGTACCGACGCCGCCGCTCATGTCCCCGACCGCGTGCATGGACGCGCGTCTGAGCCTCTCATCGTCCGCAAACACCCGCCCCTCGCGCCACGCCGCCAGAACCACTCCGTTTCTGTCCGTAAGCGTACCTGTCGCGAGCATTCCGTCTGAAAACACGGCTCTGTTGACGACGGAGGACGCCCACTTCTCGCCGCTGCTCACAAAGCGCGCGATATACAGGCACAATCCGCCCATCAGCAGCGCCACAAGCAGCAGCACCGAGACGGCGCGTCTTTTAATCCGTATCATCTGACTCTGCGCTCCTCCCAAATCCTCCGCTTGCCGCGCGCGTATCCGCCGCTCTGATGAACGCCAGCAGTCCCCAGCAAGCTATGAGGCTCGAGCCACCCCTGGAGACGAACGGGAATGTAACGCCCGTAAACGGCAATATATCGGTCGAACCCAACACGTTGAGGGCCAATTGGAATACGAGTATCGACGCGGACGCGCACGCCCCTATCGCGTAGTACGAGCTGCGCGCGGCGGACGCCGACAGCACGGCGAATACGGCGAGCGCGGCGACGGCTGTAACGGCCGTCGCCGCGATGATCAGGCCGAGTTCTTCGCACGTCATGCCGAACACGAGGTCGGTGTCCGCGGCAAATATCCGCTTGAGCCATCCGTTCCCCGAACCGACGCCGAAAAGCCCTCCGCTCGCGGCCGCGGACATCGCCCTCGTCTGCTGAAAGCCGCCGGACGCGTTCACGTTATCCCACGCGCGTCCCCACGAACTGAATCGGGCCGCGATATGCTCCCTCGCGGCGACCGCCAGAAAACCGGCGAACGCCGCTCCGCCCACGCTCAGGAACACAGTCGCCATGTCTCCCGAGCGTATGAAAGCGATAACGAGAAACGCTACGAAGAACACGAGCGCCGAGCCGAAGTCGCGCATCATGGCCAGCGCCAGCACACAGGCGCCCGAGTACGCGATGAAGAGCAGTATGTTGCGCTTGGCAAAAAGTCTGTCGAGAGTGGCGGAACCTGCGAAAACGAACGCTATTTTGACAAACTCCGACGGCTGAAAGCTCATACCGCCGATCTGGAGCCAGTTTTTTGCCCCGAAAATCGTGTCGCCCAGCGCCAAATTGACGACGAGCAGCGCAAGCCCGGCGGCGCCGGCAGGGCGGCGCATACGCGCCGCCCTGCCGAGATCGCGCAGAAACCATACGAGCGCGCAGTACAGCAGTATACCGGCGCACAAAAACGCCGTTTGCCGCCACAGTGTCCCGGGCGAGGACGACGCCGTGATCGAAAGTCCCACAGAGCACAAAAAAAACGCCAGCGTCTCTATCTCAAAACACGCTCCGCTTGCCGGGCGCGACAGGGCGTAACAAATCCACATGACGGCGATCAGCGCCGCGAACGACGCCGGCACGGACACCGTCAGCGCGTCCGCTTTCGCTATGCAAGCCTGCGTTCCCAGCAGCAACTGGAATTCGGTCAGGAACACGAGCGCCATCCACGGGCGCGGCGGACGCGGACGCGCCGCGCGCCCGTCACGCGGCGCGTCCGCGCCGCCGTCGCCGACAAAAACAAGCTTGACGCTCCCCAGGGCTATGAGGTCGCCGCTCTTCACGGCGCGTCCCTCACCCGGAGTCAGCGCCGCGCCGTTCACGCTCGCGCCGCCCTTTGAATCGAGATCGTACACGCGCCACACGCCCGCGCCGTCGCGTATGACCGCCGCGTGACTGCGCGAAAGCGAGGGATACGCCATGTGTACGTCCGCATCCCTCGCCCGCCCTATTATGTTTTCCCAGTGGTTGAGCTGTATCCGCGCGCCGTTCGGCAAGCTCAGGTACCCCCACGTCTCACCGGCGCGCCCGCGCCGCAGCAGCGATACGGCGCACCGCGCCACGGCGACGACAGCCGGGATGGGCAGCAAATAACGTATTATAAGCGTGATATACGAGAATATGTCGTTCCGGGCGCTCAAGCTCAGCCCGTCCAAAAGATTTGTCATACCCGCGTCAGGCGGGGCCGTTCCCGGACCCGCGCCTACTCCGTCTCCGCGAGCGCCTTCGCCTCTTCGATTATCTTGGCCTGAACCGCCGCCGGCGCCTCCTCATAGCGCTCAAACCGTATGGTGAACGCGCCTCTGCTCTGAGTCATCGACCGCAGATCGATGGCGTAGCCGGACATCTCTCCCATCGGCACCTCCGCCTCGACCACCTGCATACCGTCCGCGTTGAGATTCATCCCCATCGGACTGCCGCGTCTCTTGGACAGGTCGCTCATGATGTCCCCCATGTACGTGTCCGGTATGGTCACCGTGAGGTATCCTATCGGCTCCAGAATGACGGGGTTTGCCTGCGGGACGCCCTCTTTGTACGCGAGCTGCGCCGCCGTCTTGAAGGCCATTTCCGACGAGTCCACGGGGTGATACGAGCCGTCCGCCAGCGTCGCCTTCAGGTACACCACGGGGTAGCCCGCGAGGACGCCGTGCTGGATGCTGTCGCGCAGACCCTTCTCCACAGCGGGAAAGAAGTTTTTCGGCACGCTTCCGCCGAACACGCTCTCGGCGAACACGAGATCTTCCTCCTCGCCCGGCTCGAATTCTATCACAACGTCGCCGAACTGTCCGTGGCCGCCCGACTGTTTCTTATGTCTGCCGCGCACCCGCACCTTCTTGCGTATTTTCTCGCGGTACGCCACGCGAGCCGGAGACAACGTCACCTCGACGCCAAACTTGTCCTTTAACTTCGCGCACAGCACGTCCAGATGTATGTCGCCCGCGCCGGATAATATCATCTGCTTCGTCTCGACATTGTTTGTAAACGCGAATGTCCTATCCTCCTCGCCGAGCCGCGCCAGACCGGACGCTATCTTATCCTCCTGCCCCTTAGTTTTGGGCGAGATAGCCATCGAATAGCACGGCGGCGCGAACTCGATGCCGCTCGCCTCAAACACCCTCTTTGCGTCGCAGAGCGTGTCTCCCGTCCTCGTGTCGGACAGCTTGGACACAGCGCCGAGATCGCCGAACACGAGTTCTCGCGCTTCGACGCTCTTCTTACCCTGCATCTTGTATATGTGTCCGAGCTTTTCGGACGAACCGGTGCGCGCGTTTATGAGAGTCGCGTCCGCTCTGACGCTCCCGGATATCACCTTGAACAGACTGAACCGGCCGTACTGATCGGATAGCGTCTTATACACCACGGCGGCGGCGGGAGCGTCCCGCCCCGTGTCCGTGGCCTCACCCTCCGCCGTGGTCTCGCGCGGGCCGTCAAGCGGCGAAGGGAACAGATCGATCACGGCGTCGAGCAGCGTCAGCGTGCCGAGTCCCGTGTGCGCGCATCCGCAGTACACGGGAAACAGCGTCAGTTCCCTCACTCCCGTTCTCACGCCGCTCTTGAGTTCGTCAATTGTGAACTCCTCGCCGGAGAAGTACTTGTCCATCAGCTCTTCGCTCGTCTCCGCGACACTCTCGTTGACAGCCGTATAGAGCGCGTCGAGCCGGGAATCCATGCTTTCGGGTATGGGTATTTCCTTGCGGGCGCCGCCGTCTATAGTGTAGGCTTTGCGGTTGATGAGGTCTACAAGTCCCTCGATTTTGCCGGAGTCTCCCGTTATGGGGGCGACCATCGGACATACCGAGGCGCCGTATTTCTCGCGCAGCGCCGTGTATACGGCGTCAAAGCTCCCGTTCTCCTCGTCGAGTTTTGACACGTAAAACGCACGCGGCAGTCCCCTGTCGCCGAGCTGCTTATACGACTTCTCCAGACCCACGGTGACGCCGTCTTTCGCGCCGCACACGATAATGCCGCTCTCCGCGACGCGAAGCGCCTGCGCGACCTCGCCGGCAAAGTCAAAATATCCCGGCGTATCGAGTATATTGATCTTGCCGCCGCGGTAGTCCGCAGACAGCGTCGAGAGCGAAATGCTGATCCGACGCTTGATTTCCTCGGAGTCGGAGTCGCTCGCCGTGTTTCCGTCCGAGATTTTGCCGAGTCTGTCAACGGCGCCTGTCAGATGGAGTATGCTCTCAGCCAGGCTTGTCTTCCCGTTGCTGCCGTGTCCGAGCAGCACGATGTTGCGGATATCGTCCGACGTATATGCCATACTTCTAAAATACACCCCTTACACCATATTCCGCGCGGACCGGGGAGGGTTTTGCTCTGCTGTCCGCGAATAGGCGTATTATATAATACACTCGCGTAAAACACAAGAAACCCCCGGCGAATCATTTCGTTTGTGATGGCGAAGCCATCACAAACGAGTCACGGGAGATTGGATCTCGCCGTGCGCGGCTCGCTGGGAGCATTTTCCGGGGAATAAATCCCCGGAAAATGCGGAATATTGCAATTTTTGCATCGTCGCACGGGACGCACTCCTCGCAAAAATTCTTTTCGCCTACGCCGAAAAGGACGAAGGGGCGAAAACTGCTACAAAAGAAAATATTCGTTTCTTTCAGTCGCTTGCGGCGTCCGCGAAAAGCGCGTATAATACCGGCGAGGGAAACAACGCGTTACACAGTCGGCGTGAGAGGCGGGATGTTATTGCCTGAGAATATAGACGACA
>JAITKI010000151.1 GCA_031278515.1 Oscillospiraceae bacterium
GGAATAAATCCCCGGAAAATGCGAAATGTGATAATTTTTGCTCCGTCGCACGAGACGCACTCCTGTGCAAAAATTCTTTTCGCCGTAGGCGAAAAGGACGGGAGAGCGAAAACCGCTACAAACGAAAATATTCACAGCGCCGCGCGCGTCCTCCGGCGGAACTTTTCACGCTGTTATGACATTTTTGTCCCGAATGATGGTACCTCGTTATAGCCTGAATATAGACAACATTTCCGCGGTATGCTATGATGGTACACGCTCGCCGGGATGGGTCGGACGCTTCGGTTGCGTCCGTTTTCGCTTTTTCGTCCTCTTTAGTCCACGGCGAAAAATTTTGTATTGACACAAAAGGAGTTGATTTACGCGTGGATTTTGAGTACGAGGCGGTACGCGTTGAGATAAGCGGCGCCGTCGCGACGCTCACCATAGACAATCCAAAGAAGCGCAACGCCATGACGTCAGCCGCGCACCGGGACATATACCGCTTCGTTCAAATGCTGGACGGCGACCGCTCGCTGCGAGCGGGAATCATAACCGGTCGGGGCGACAAGGTGTTTTCTTCCGGGAACGACGTTTCCGAATTCAAGCGGCCGGACAATTTCTGGCCGAAAAACACATTGCTCGAAGCCGTTGACCGCGTGTGGAACTCAAACACACCTATCATAATGGCGATTAACGGCCACTGCGTGGGAGGCGGACTGGAACTCGCGCTCGCCGGAGACATTATTATAATGAGTGAGAACGCCACTCTGAGTCTCCCGGAGACGACGCTCGGCATCATTCCCGGCGCGTGCGGCATACAGAGACTGGCGCGCTGCTGCGGCGTCGCGACGGCAAAGGAAATGGCGCTGACCGGCAGACGCATGGACGCGCGTGAGGCGCTCTCACGCGGGATTGCCTGCGCCGTCACGTCCTCCGAGGCGCTTATGAGGGAGGCGGCAGACATAGCGGCGCGGCTTTCGGAACGCGCCCCGCTCGCGCTCGCCGTGTCAAAGCGAGCGGCGAACGCCGCGCTTGATACCGACTACAACACCGCGCGGCTCATGGAACAGTGGGGAGAGCAAGTTCTCATCGGAACGTCGGATTTCGTGGAGGGTATCGCCGCCTTTTCCGAAAAACGCGCGCCGGAGTATGAGGGTAAATGAGAAAGGGAGTATCGCTGTGAAATACCAATATACGGAGTTGCAACAGGAGTTGCGCCAGATGGCCAAGGATTTCGCGATCAAGGAAATCGCTCCGTATTTTAAGGAATACGACGTCAAGGGCGAATTTCCGCGGGAACTGTTTGAAAAGTATCACGAGGCGGGATATACGACGATGATGATCCCTGAGGAGTACGGCGGACAGGGGCTCGGATGTCTCGATTGTGTACTTATAAACGAAATGCTCGGGCAGTACGGCGACGTCGGCTTCCTGGCGAGCGCCGGCTCTGGGGAACTGTCAATGATGCCGGTCATAATCGGCGGTACGCAAGATCAGATACAGCGGTATGGCGACGTCATAATAACCGGCGGTCACGCGGCGTTTTCGCTCACGGAACCCGACAGCGGTTCCGACGCCGCGTCTATCCGGACGACGGCGGTGCGCGACGGCGATTATTATGTGCTCAACGGGCGCAAATGTTTCGTCACCTCCGGGGGCATAGCCGATATATACACGGTACTCGCGACGGTCGATCGCTCAAAGGGTACGCGAGGTATCACGTGTTTTATGATAGAGCGCGATACGCCCGGTCTTTCCGTCGGCAAGGAGGAAGACAAGATGGGTCTGCGCCTGTCGAACACGACGGATCTCATCTTCGACAACTGCCGCGTTCCCGCCGCCAACCGCGTCGGGGATGAGGGCATGGGGTTCAAAATAGCGATGAAGAACCTGGACCGCTCGCGGCCCGTGGGTTCTATAGGCGCCGTATCAATCGCCCAGGCGGCGATAGACCACGCGCTGAAATACGCAAAGGAGCGCAAGACTTTCGGCAAGCCGCTTATTGAGAATCAGGCTATCGCGTTCATGCTGGCCGACATGCAGATACAGTGCGAGGCCGCCCGCAATCTCGTCTACCGCTGCGCGGAAAATATCGACAAGGGCATATACGACTCCGAGTTCGGCTCCATAGTCAAGACATTCTGCGGCGATATGGTCATGGACGTGACCGTAAACGCGGTGCAAATATTCGGCGGGTACGGCTACAGCCGGGAGTATCCCGTGGAGAAACTCATGCGCGACGCCAAGATTTTCGCCATATTCGAGGGCGCCAACCAGATTCAGCGCATCGTCATATCACGAGCCATGATGAAGCGCGATTTGAACGCGCTGAAAGATTGATTGCGGGAGGCCGGCAGTGAATATTCTCGTCTGCGTGAAGCAGGTACCCGACACGACGGAAATAAAGATAGACCCCGTCACAAACACGCTCATCCGCGAGGGCGTACCCAGCATAGTGAATACCTTTGACGGATACGCCCTCGAAATCGCGGCGCGCGTACGCGACAAAAACGGCGGGACGATAACCATCCTCACAATGGGTCCCGAACAGGCGAAAAAGGCCATCAAAGAATGTCTGGCGGTCGGCGCGGACAAAGGCGTATTGCTCAGCGATCGCGCCTTCGGCGGCTCCGACACGCTCGCCACTAGTTACGTACTGTCGCGCGCCGTGCGCCATCTTGAGGGGCGGCTTGGATGTTTTGACGTCGTGTTCTGCGGCAAACAGGCAATCGACGGCGACACCGGTCAGGTCGGCCCGGAACTGGCGGCGCATCTCGGGCGCCCGCAGGTGACATACGCCTCCGACGTCGAAGTCGTGGACGGCGAACTGCGCGTAAAACGCGAGAGCGACGAGGGCTACGACATCATATCCTGCCCGACGCCCGCGGTCGTTACCGTTGTAAAGACGGCGTATGAGCCGCGAAACCCCACGATAAAAGGCAAACTGGCCGCGAACAGGGCCGAGATTCCCACACTCACGGCCGCGGATTTTGAGATCGACACGTCTCTTTGCGGCCTGAATGGTTCGCCCACTAAGGTCAAGAAGACCTATACCCCCGCGCGCGGCGGCAAAGTCGTAAAGATACAGGAATCCGACGCGTCGAAATCCGCCGCGGCGCTGATGGCTATGCTGTCGGACGCGAAAATTCTTTAGGCAGGGGGCGCCGGGAATGAGTTTTGAAGGTTACAGAGATCTGTGGGTCTTTATTGAGACGCACCGGGGACAGGCAAAGAGCGTGGGATACGAGCTGCTCACGCCGGGAAGGGCTCTGGCCGACAGGGCCGGATACAAGCTCGTCGCGGTGATCATCGGAAAGAATATCGGCGCCGCGGCCGCGCGCGCGATCGAGCACGGAGCGGACACGGCCATAGTCGTTGACGGCGACATATACGATGTATACAACACCGACGCCGTTTCGCTTGCCCTGCTCGCGCTGATCGACAAATACAAGCCCGACACCGTCCTTTTCGGAGCGACAAACAACGGGCGCGACGCCGGCCCGCGCGTCGCGTGCGCGCTGAAAACGGGGCTGACGGCCGACTGTACCGGCCTGGACATCGACGCGGAAACGGGAAATATCCTCTGGACGCGCCCGGCTTTTGGGGGCAATCTCATGGCGCAGATCCAATGCCCCGATACGCGTCCGCAGATGGGTACCGTCCGGCCCGGCGTATTCAAAAAGACGGCGCCCGACGCCGCGCGTTCCGGAAACGTCATAAGCGAGGATGTGTCGGTCGATCCCGCGCAAATAAGAACCCGCGTCGTCGATAGCATCCGGGAGGTCGCGGAAGCCGTGAACCTCGACGAGGCGGAGATCATCGTCTCCGGAGGGCGCGGCGTTGGAGGCCCGGAAGGCTTCGCGGCGATCAGGCTTCTCGCTGACACGCTCGGCGGCGTCGTCGGGGCGTCGCGCGCCGCAGTGGACGCGGGGTGGATACCGCACGCGCACCAAGTCGGCCAGACGGGCAAGACTGTCGGGCCGAAGGTCTACATCGCGTGCGGGATTTCAGGGGCGATTCAGCATCTGGCGGGCATGAGCGGTTCCGACACGATAATCGCCGTAAACAGGGATCCCGACGCGCCTATTTTTGAGTTTGCGCACTACGGCATAGTCGGCGATCTATTTGAGGTAATACCCCGTCTCGCAGAGGAATACCGCAAGATGAAAGCGTAGACGCGCGTCAGATCGGGCATGGTTGATTTCAGGCCGCCCGAGGCGGACATGTTGGCCGTCGCCTCCTCGCTGCTCATCCACGCCCCGCCGCGATAGGACGGGTCACGCGTGACGTATCGCCCGCGCTTTGACACAGGTAGGAACCAGTGCGTATCCTCCATACCGAGCGGGTCGAATATTCTGCGGCGGGCGAAGTCCTCCAGCGTCTCCCCCGTGATTTGCTCAATTATCATCCTCAGCATCTCATATCCGTGACTGTAGTAGCCAAATCGCGCGCCGGCCTTTGCGGCAAGCGGAGCTTTGAGCATGATGAGATTTTGCGTTTTGTAAACCAGTCCCGAATAATTTCGTTTGTGATGGCTTTGCCATCACAAACGAGTCACGGGAGCTTGGATCTCGCCGTGCGCGGCTCGCAAAGAGCGTTTTCCGAGGAATAAATCCCCGGAAAACGCGAAATA
>JAITKI010000153.1 GCA_031278515.1 Oscillospiraceae bacterium
GCGTGAAGTCATTCGATTTCGCGGGGACCCCTATATAACGGAGCAAAAATTATCACATTCCGCATTTTTCGGGGATTTATTCCTCGGAAAATGCTCTTTGCGAGCCGCGCACGGCGAGATCTAATCTCCCGTGACTCGTTTGTGATGGCGAAGCCATCACAAACGAACTTCTTCGCCTCGGGCGCTTCTTGCCAGAGGCCGCGATATGTAGTAGAATATAGTGCGGCGCTTCCGCCGGGTTGCGAGCGGCGCACGGTCACGGGCGGCGCCGCGAGCGATACGCGCGGCGAGATTACGGCTTTGAGGGAAGGATGGTGCGGGCGGGTGCGCGAGACGGTTAGACTGGTGTACGCAGGCGACGGGCAGACGCTGGGGTACTCAATAAACGAAAAGACAGTCCCCGTACAAGATTTGCGCAGTTACATTGAGGCGAACGGCGTGGAGGACGGGGTAGTGTACGAGCCGGGCCGGAACTGCCTGCAAGGCGCCGGACGTGATATGGGCGTGCGGGGACTCGACGAAAAATACAGGCTATCCATAACCGGCGAGCTGGGAAGCGGCAAGAGTTCCATATGTGAAAAACTGTGCGGCAGATTCGGTTTGTCGGTGTATTCCGCCGGGAAGATAATGAGGGAGATGGCCGAGAAGGCCGGCGTGTCCATAGAGCGGATGAATAAGTTAGTGGCCGAGAATGAAGATATAGACAAGCAGATAGACCGGCGGATGGCGAATCTGTCGGAACTGCCGGGGCTTTTTGTTGTGGACGCGCGGCTCGGCTGGTATTTTGTGAGAGACACATATAAAATATACGCTTATGTGGACAGGAAAGTGGGAGCGCGCCGGGTTGCGGGCGACGGCGGGAGGATATGCGAGGTTTACGGAGACGAGTACAAGGCGATGGAGAAGCTGGGCATAAGGCAAAAGCTCGAAATCGAGAGGTTTAAGAGCATATACGGCGTGGACTATCTGGATATGCGCAACTACGATCTTGTAATCGACACGACGGACATAACCTCCGAAGAGGCGGCTCTATTCGTGGCCGACAGATACGAAGCGGGCGACAGAGGCGTATACTTGTCGAAGTACAGCCTGTACCCCACGCGGAGACTCGGGGAGTTTGACGGACAAAAACCGCGAGAGCAGCCGCCCGGCGGCCGCGCGCTGCCGGTGGTGGCGCATTGCAGTGACAATAAGTACTACATTGAGGACGGACACCGCAGTATTGCGGCGGACATACAAAGGGGGAAGCGCTTGATTGAGGTGAAGGTGAGCGATAATGAAGCGGTGAAAAAGGCGGCGCCGGGCCGCGCGGACGAGTACAAATCCGACTGGGGGGACGCCCTGGGATTCCGCTTCTACAGCTGATCCGTATCGCGCAGACCAAGCGGCGGCCAGCGGGCTGTTTGAGACCGCGCAGTCCGCCGCGCGCCGTGGCGAGCCGCCTGCCCGTAAGGCGGGGCGCGCGGAGCCACCTACGGATGCGGAGAGGTGAGAAAACACTCGACGTATTCGCGCCGCAGCGTCTCGCGCGCCGTGCGCGCCGCGCCGCCGTCGTCGAATATGCCGAATACCGCAGAGCCCGTGCCGGTCATCACGGCGCCGAGAGCGCCGAGGCCGAGAAGCGCGCCTTTTATGCGGGCTATCTCATCTCCGTGGCGTATGACATCTTCGAATATATTGTACATGCGGCGCGCCGCATCCGTCAGGCTGCCGTTTTTCAGCGCGTCCGTTATGCCCGCCGTGTCCGGGCGGCGCTGTATTTTGCCGCAGTCAAGCCGTCCGAACAATGTCCGCGTGGAGACGGAAAACCGGGGCTTGCATATCACTATGCAGCACTCGGGCAGCGACGGCAGCTTCGTAAGCATCTCGCCCCTACCCTCCGCCAGCGCGGCGCCGTTCATCACGCAAAAAGGCACGTCGGAACCTATCCTGCTCCCGATTTCCGCCAGCTCCGTCTGTGCCAGACCTGTTTCGAACATCTCATCAAGTCCGCGCAGAACCGCGGCAGCGTCCGCGCTGCCGCCTCCCATGCCGGCGCGTACGGGGATCCGCTTGTATAGTTCCACGGTGATTTTTTCCTCAGTTATGCCCGTATAACTAAAAAACTCAAAAACGGCTCCCGCCGCCGTATTTCGCCCGCCGCGCGGAAGATTTCCGATGTCGCCGACGACGCGCGCGCCGCGTCCCGGTGAGCGGCGTATTTCGATGTCGTCGTGGAGCTCGACGCTCTGCATGACCGTGAGCACGTCGTGATAGCCGTCCGGGCGCCTGGCCGTGACGTCAAGCGAGATATTCAACTTGGCGTACGCCTTGACATCCAAAGCGGATTTGCTCACGGAAATTCACACTCCCGTCCTTTACGGGCGCCTCGGGCAGCCGTAAACAGGATTTTATCGTTCGAATAACATATCCATAAGTTTTGTGCCGGAGTCCACGTATACGCCTCGCTCGCCGTCCCGCTCGCAGTATTTCGCGCCCGAGCGGCAATCCCGGCGGCTGTCAAAAATGACGAATGGCACGGGGTCGCCGTCGTGTCCGCGCGTCGATGTGAGCGTCTTGTGGTCGGACAGCGCGAGTATCCTGTGCTCCCAACCCGCAAGGCGGAGACCGCGCATGAGAGGCGCGACGGCTCTGGCGTCTATTCTGCGTATCGCCTCCAGTTTGCCGTCGAGATCGCCGTTATGCGTACATTCGTCAGGCGCCTCGACGTGTATGGCGGCGAAATCGTGTTCGCGCAGCAGCTTCAGCGCAGCCTCCGCCTTGCCCTCGTAATTCGTGTCGAGTTCGCCCGTCGCGCCCTCTACGCTCACCCGCTCGAGTCCGATGAGCGCGGCGATGCCGTGACACAGCGGCACGGCGGAGACGACTCCGCCTGTTTTGCCGTACGCCTCCGTGAAATTCGGCAGCCGCGCCGCCGTACCCTCCGCCCAAAACCACACGCCGTTAGCCGGCATTTTCCCCTCCGCGCGCCGCTTTACGTTCAGTTCGTGATTGTCGAGAACTCCAAACGCCAGTTCCATGAGCTCTCGCAGCGCGCCCGCGTTTTCGCAGCCGGAGGGGAGTATGCCGGCGATGATCTCGCCGAGGTGGTCGTGCGGCGGGCGGAGCGAGATGCCCTTCACGTCCGCGCCGCTCTGGACGGCGATGTGCCGGAATGAGAGCGCGGGATACACCATCATGCCCGCGGCGTCCGCCCTCACCTTGAACCCCGGGTCTTCAAACAGCGCCCGCGCGAGGGCGGCCGATGTCTCGCCGTCAATGGAGCCCGCGGAGTGCGATAGTATGCGGCGCTCCGCAAACGGCAGTCCGGAGTCCTCATATGTGACCATATTGCAGCGGTAGGCCACATCTCCGGGCCGCAGCGCCACGCCCGTGGCGGCCGCCTCCAGAGGCGCCCTGCCTGTGTAATACTTTCGGGGATCGCAGCCGAATATGGACATGATTGCCGTATCGCTGCCGGGCGGCAGTCCGTCCGGACACGTCCTTACGCTGCCGACGGCGCCGGCCGACGCCAGCGCGTCCAGTTCCGGCGTGTCGGCGTGTTGCAGCGGCGTGAGTCCGCCGAGTTCAGGCACGGGATTGTCGGCCATGCCGTCGCCTATTATGAGGATGTATTTCATATGCGCGTCACCCCCCGGTTATGTCGTTTCAGAAAGCGTCCCATACGGTCGAGCGCCTCCGTCAGATTTTTCATGGACGACGCGTAGCACATGCGAACAAAGCCCTCTCCTCCCGGGCCGAAAGCCGCGCCCGGTATGACGGCCACCTTCTCCTCGATGAGCAGCCGCTCGCAAAAATCGTCGGATGTCATACCTGCGCCCGATACGCGCGGGAATATGTAAAAAGCGCCTCTCGGCTCGAAGCTGTCGAGGCCTATAGAGCGCAGACCGTCGCAGAAATATCTGCGTCTCTGGTCGTAGTCGTTTTTCATAAATTCAATGTCGCCGTCGCCGTTTGTCAGCGCCTCGATGGCCGCGTACTGGCTTGTAGTGGGCGCGCACATTATCGCGTACTGGTGAATCTTCAGCGCCTGCCTGATGATTTCAGCCGGTCCGCACGCGTAGCCTATGCGCCACCCTGTCATGGCGTAGCATTTGGAAAGTCCGTTGACTACGACCGTGCGCTCATACATGCCGGGGATCTTCGCCGGCGATACGTGCCGGGCGCCGTACGTCAGCTCCGCGTATATCTCGTCGCTGAGCACCATTATGTCCGTGCCGCGCAGCACCTCGGCTACGGCCAAAAGATCGGTCTCGCGCATTATTCCGCCTGTCGGATTGTTCGGAAAGGGGAGGATGAGCAGCTTTGTTTTGGGCGTGATTGCCGCGCGGAGTTCGTCCGCGGTTAGGCGGAACTCGTTTTCCTCCTTTGTCTCCACATATACGGGCGCCGCGCCCTGCAACCGCGTGATAGGGCCATAGCACACAAACGACGGCGTCGGTATTATCACCTCATCGCCGGGATTTACGAGCGCGCGCACGGCAAGATCAATCGCCTCGCTGCCGCCTACTGTGACGAAAATTTGGCTGTCGCGGTCGTAGTCAAGCTGAAATCTGCGCCTGAGATACTCTGAGATCGCCGTCCTCAGCCGCGAGAGTCCCGCGTTGCCCGTATATTTTGTAAATCCCTTTTCCAGAGAGTATATGCCGGCGTCCCTGATATGCCACGGCGTCGCGAAGTCGGGCTCGCCCACTCCGAGCGAGATGGCGTCGTCCATCTCCTCAAGAATATCAAAAAAGCGGCGAATGCCGCTGGGCGCGATCGCTTTGACGTTTTCAGACAACACCGAATCATAATCTATCATACGAAAATCATCCGTTCTTCCTGCTGCTCGGGTTTTTTGAATACGCAGCCCTTCTCCTTGTACTTTTTGAGGATAAAGTGCGTCGCCGTTCCTGTGACGCCGTCGATAGTCGCAAGTTTGGCGTACACGAATTCCGCCACCTCTCTGATGGAATCGGCCGACATTATTACCGTCAGATCAAACGAACCCGACATGAGGTACAGGCTGTCAACCTCGTCGTACTGGTATATGCGTTCGGCTATGCGGTCGAATCCGTCGCCGCGCTGCGGAGATATTTTCACCTCGATAAGCGCCGTGACGCGCCCGTCCGCCGCCTTGTCCCAATCGATTATCGCCGTGTATTTCAGTATCGCGCCGCCTGTCTCGTAATCGTCTATGGCGCGTTCGACATCAGCCTCCGCCCTGCCGAGCATCGCCGCTATCTGCCCGGCCGTCAGTCTCCCGTCTCTCTCGAGTATCTTCAAAATTTCGTCCATTGTCCGCCTCCTCCGCAATCTCGTTTAAGAATACGTTGCCTAAACACAAGTTCAGTATATACCAAATGGTTCGGAAAAACAACGCCCTTGAGAACGAATAATTTCGTTTGTGATGGCTTCGCCATCACAAACGAGTCACGGGAGCTTGGATCTCGCCGTGCGCGGCTCGCAAAGAGCGTTTTCCGGGGAATAAATCCCCGGAAAACGCGAAATA
>JAITKI010000160.1 GCA_031278515.1 Oscillospiraceae bacterium
GGAAAATGCGAAATATTACAATTTTTGCATCGTCGCACGGGACGCACTCCTCGCAAAAATTCTTTTCGCCGTAGGCGAAAAGGACGGGAGAGCGAAAACCGCTGCAAACGAAAACATTCTAAGAATCAACAGATGGCATGTTTTGCGATTTGGGTGATACAATGAGAGACAAACCAACGAAAGACAAAAAGCGGGGCATTTATCTGATTTTCGTGTTTGCAGCGTTTCTGGTATGTACCGTCATTGTTGGTGTGGGTGTTATGTATTTCAAATCAAACATGAACAAGACATACGTAAGTATCGCATACACTCCCGAAATGTTCTATGAAGTAGGCGAGGCAGTCTTCATCGGCACGGCGGAAATGCAAGACAACTATGTGATATCCGAACGCAACGGCGTGTCCGCTTTTGTTAAGCGCATTGTTGTAAATGAAATAGGTGAGGTAACGGCAGTTATACCTGTCCACGGCAGCGCTGACTCGCGCGCGGTAGGCAGGGCGCTGTCTGAGAACTTGACGGGATACTGGCGGTATCGCGTCGGAGATTATCGGGTGATCTGCGAAATCCGTGATGATGTTTTAGAGATTGCGGCCGTCAAGGTCGGACATCGCGGCGGAATATACAGACGCTAGGTGTCCGCCGGGCAAAAAGGTGGACGCGGATACAGCGGATACGCTTATTTACCGCGGCGGACTATTTTAATATGCGGCCTTAGCCGCGCAATAACAGGAGGTAAACACAATGAGCAAGATTCCGACAAAGGTCAAGGCGGCGGTACTCACGGAGGCTTTCAAGCCGTTGGAGATCAAGGACGTGCAGGTTCCGGAATTGGAGGACGGCGGCGTACTGGCGAGGGTGCTGCTGGCCGGCATCTGCGGCACGGACGTGCACCAGGCGCGCAACGAACTGTCTATCCCGACGAACACGCCCGTGCTGCAGGGCCACGAGACATTAGGCGAGATAGTCGCCATCGGCGGCGGACGCAAGCTCGACATAGGCTGCCGAGAGGTCAAGCCGGGCGACCGCATCATGTGGGCGCACCCGTTCTGCGGAGAGTGCTACTACTGCCGCGTGGCGCGCAAGCCGTATATGTGCAACTCTTTCGGCACGGGCTACGGCTTTGTGCATCCGGACAATTTGCGCGGGGGCTTTGCGGAGTACGTAATGGTGACGCCAAAGACGGAGATCGTTCTCGTGCCGGAGACCGTCACGGACGAAGAGGCCATAGGCGTCGGATGCGCGTTCCGTACCGTGGTGTCCGGGTTCGAGCGGCTCCAGCGCCACAGCCCCATAGGCACGGGGGACGTCGTGGTGGTGCAGGGCTGCGGGCCAATCGGACTGTATTCCACACTGCTGGCGTACTATTCGGGCGCGTCGCGCGTAGTCACGATAGGCGCGCCGGCGGAGCGGTTGGAACTGGCGCGCGAGTGGGGCGCGTCCGTGACGCTGAATATTCTGGAGACCACTCACGAGGAGCGCGTACAGGCGGTGAAGGATCTCACCGAGGGGCGCGGCGCGGAGTTCATCATCGAGGCGGCCGGCGCGAAGAGCGCGTTCAACGAGGGCTTTGACTTCATGTGCAAGGACGCCACGTATCTGGTCATGGGGCAGACTTCGCCCAACCCCGTGGAGTTCATACCGAACAAGCTCCAGCAGAAGCAGGCGTGCGTCATAGGCTCCGGTTCCGCCGACGCAAAGCATTTCTACAAGGCGCTCAAGTTCATCGAGGCGCACCGCCACGAGATAGACTTCTCGAAGATGCTCTCGGCGACCTATGAGCTCGAGGACATCGACACGGCGCTTGAGAACATGCGGCTTGGTAAGGATATCAAGGGCGCTATAGACAACCGCAAGAGGACGTGCGACTGCGGGTGCGAGGACTGACGGGCGGATTGCCATCCGCTCCGGCGGGCGGCGGGCAGTTTATGAACGCGCCCGCCGCCGGCGCTGTCGCCGCTGCGTACGGGCATTGAATCCCCGCGACAATTCTCAATTCGCAGCGCGTCCGGCGTTGCGCCCAAGGAGGAATTTATAATGCTCAGCGTAAAGGAAAACTTATTCGAGACGCTCAAAAAGGGCGGCAATCCGGACAGACTCGTCAACATGTGGGAGCCGTTCGAGCTAATGCCCGACCCTCTGCTGAACTACACGCTCGGCAACCGCAAAGAAGGCGAGAACACGCGCGACCGCTTCGGTACGCTCATCGTCTGGCCGGAGGGGCAGATATCCGGAATGCCGCACGTGACGGATACGGACAAAGTGCTTCCGGACGTCACGCGCTGGCGCGAATACGTCAAAATACCCGACCTCGCGGCGGATTGCTCCGAGGGCTGGGAACCGTTCGTCGAGATGAAAAAGGAGATAAACAGCCGCGGTCTGCTGTCCCTTGTGCTCGCGGCAACGGGCGTGTTTGAGCAGCTGCATTTTCTGATGGGCTTTGAGGATACGCTGATGAATTTTCTCCTGGAGCCGGAGGCGATGCACGAACTCACGCAGGCCATAGGCGAGTACAGATATACGTACATGAAGCTGCTCGCGGACAAGTTGAAGCCGGACGTCATACTTTCGCACGACGACTGGGGCAGCAAGCACAGTCTGTTCGTAAACCCGGAGACGTGGCGCGAGTTTATCAAGCCGCAATACGCCGGGACATATAAAATGCTGCGCGACTCCGGGATTATCGTAATGCACCACGCGGATTCCTATCTGGAGCACATCACCGAGGATATGATAGATATACATATCGACATATGGCAGGGCGCGCTGCCGGAGAACGACTTGCTGAAAATGCAAAAACTTATAGACGGGCGCATGGTGATGATGGGCGGCTGCGATATGTCGAAGATAGACATGCCGAACTCCAGGGAGGAGGACATCCGTGCGGAGACACGCCGCGCCATTGAGACATATACGCCGGGCGGGAACTTCATCGTATCCGCGACGTACGGCGGGCCGGGAGATATCATCTACCCGCACGTCGGCCCCATAATGTCCGACGAGATTTCCAAATACAACCGCGAGAAGTTTAGAGCTTAGAGCTCAAAACTTAGAATTTTATGTTGCGGCAAAGCCGCGAAAGGGAGGAAAATATCATGCTCACGAAGAAAATGTTGATAGGCGGACAGTGGGTTGACGCGGCGGCGGGAAAGACGCTCAACACGTACAACCCGTCGAACGGCGAGGTGTTCGGGCAGGTTCCGAGCGCCGGGGCGGAGGACGTCGACAAAGCCGTGGCGGCGGCGCGCGCGGCGTACCCGGAGTGGTCGGGGTACACGCAGGAAAAGCGCTCGAACATCCTGCGCAAGATAGGCGCCGCGCTGCGCGCGCGCGCGAAAGAGGCGGCGCACCTGGCCGCGCAGGAACACGGTATGCCGGAAGAACTCGGCTTCGGGCCGACGATGGGCGCGTGCGGCAACTTCGAGATGGCCGCGACATACGCCCACAGCATAATGGGCGACTTTATCAACAACTCGTCGCGCTCGCCGAACGTCATGTACTGCCTCGACCGCGTGCCGATAGGCGTGTGCGCGCTCATAATCCCGTGGAACCTGCCGCTCTTCCTCATGAGCCAGAAGATAGCGCTCGCCATATCCACAGGCAACACGTGCGTCGTGAAGCCGCCCTCGACGAACTCTCTCGTAGGGCTGTTTCTCGCGGAAGTCGTGGACAGCGTGGAGGATCTGCCGAAGGGCGTAGTCAACGTCATAACGGGACCCGGTTCGTCTGTGGGTAACGCGCTGGCGTCGCATCCGGGAGTGGACGCCGTAGGCTTCACGGGTTCAACGGAGACGGGCGTGGCCATCATGCAGGCCGCCGCGCCGACGATTAAGAAGGTTATAATGGAGCTTGGCGGCAAGAATCCCGCCATCATCTTCCCGGACGCCAACCTCGACCTGGCGATAGAGAGTCTGGGACACCACCAGTTCTTTAACTGCGGGCAGGCGTGCGGCTCGCCGGGGCGCTACTACATACATGAGAGCGTACATGACGAGTTTATTGAGAAACTGCTGGCCGTGGCAAAGCGCCAGACGCTGGGCGACCCGACGAAGAAGGAGACGACGATGGGACCGATGGTCTCCACGGAGCACTTCGACAAGGTTATGGCGTATATCGACTCCGGCGTAAAAGAAGGCGCGAAACTGCTGTACGGCGGTAAGCGGTGGGGGGACAAGGGCTGCTTCATCGAGCCGACGATATTCACCGGCGTCACGCCGGAGATGAAGATATACCGCGAGGAGATATTCGGACCTGTCGCCGTCACGATGAAGTGGAGCGACGAGGATGAAGTCATACGTCTCGCCAACGACAACACGTACGGTCTCACGGCGTCGATCTGGACGCGCAACATCGCCCGCGCGCTCAAACTGGGCAAGCGTCTCACAGTCGGCACGTTCTCCGTCAACGCGCACAACCTTATCTGCGCCGAGGCGCCGTGGGGCGGCGTCCGCGAAAGCGGAATAGGCAAGGAAGGCGGCAAGCAGGGCGTACTTGAGTACACCGAGCAGAAGATGATAACGATTAATCTGGCGGAGTGACACGCGCCGCCGGAGAATCCGTTCGGCACTGAATAATTTCGTTTGTGATGGCTTCGCCATCACAAACGAGTCACGGGAGCTTGGTTCTCGCCGTGCGCGGCTCGCAAAGAGCATTTTCCGAGGAATAAATCCCCGGAAAATGCGAAATATTAC
>JAITKI010000029.1 GCA_031278515.1 Oscillospiraceae bacterium
TCCGCATTTTCCGGGGATTTATTCCCCGGAAAATGCTCTTTGCGAGCCGCGCGCGGCGAGATCCAAGCTCCCGTGACTCGTTTGTGATGGCTCCGCCATCACAAACGAAATTATTCTCAATGCGGTTGTCTATTGAGCGCGTCGGGTATATAATAGCCTGGGTGGGTCCTTTAACGCCCGAACTGCGGGCGCGGACGCGTCGCGATCTCCGGAACAGGCCGCGGGAAAGGCCGGCGCGAGGCGGACTGCGGCCGAAATGCGGCGGTTTGCGCCCTAAGCAAAACGAAAGGCATGGTCATAATCAATGGGGAGTATCTTTTTCGCGGTGTTTTCCGTTACCGTTCTGGGTGTACTGTGTTCAATAATGCTCGCGGCGGCGTCCAAAGTCATGGCGGTAGAGGTTGACGATATGACCGTCAGGCTGCGCGAATGTCTGCCCGGCGCGAACTGCGGCGCGTGCGGATTTGCCGGATGCGACGGGTACGCCGCGGCGCTGGCGTCGGGCGGCGGCACGGCCACGAATTTGTGCATACCGGGCGGCGACCCGGTGTCGAGGCAGCTCGGAGAGGCGCTTGGCGTTGGGTTTGTGGACGTCGTCGAGCAGGTGGCCATCGTACACTGCTGCGGACATTCCGGCAACACGAGCGCCAAGATGGAATACCAGGGCGTCGCGTCGTGCGCGGCCGTGAAGCAGCTATACGGCGGCAGGGGCGCCTGTTCATACGGATGTATGGGATTCGGCGACTGCGCCGCTGTCTGTCCAAACGGCGCCATATGTATGGAGGACGGCCTGGCGCGCATAAATACGCGGCTTTGTACGGGGTGCGGTCTGTGCGCGCGCGCGTGTCCGAACCGCGTGATCCGCACAAGCGCCGACAGCATAACGACCGTAATAACTTGCTGCAACCTTGAGAAAGGCGCGGCTATCCGGAAAAAATGCGCCAACGGCTGCATAGGGTGCAAGAAATGCGAGCGCGAGTGTCCCTCACAGGCGATATCCGTCACGGACAACCTCGCCCGCATAGACTACGAAAAATGCAGCGGCTGCGGACGCTGCGCGGAAGTCTGTACGACAAAATGCATACGTCTCGCGAGCTTTGCGGGGATATTCCGAAACGTTATAGACGTAGGTTAAGAATCATTTCGTTTGTGATGGCTTCGGCCGTGACAAACGAAATGATTCAGATGATTCTTCTGTGGATTTTTCCCGTCAGAGGACGATAATTCCGATCATAGTATTTTGCTTAATCTTAAGTTAGATTACAGTAACATTTGGCGTTACTGTACACATTACATATTTTTTCGGTGTAATCAGTTTTTTATTTGTCGCTATTGACATATTGCAAGCATACCGCCGCCGTGATATAATATATAATACTTAACAGATTATATGTAATTGAAATCTGTTAAATCCACGGAATCGTCACAGCAACGATTTACAGAAAGGCGGTTTTTATATGAAACGCGCAATCTCCGTACCGGCAATCCTTTTAGCGGCCCTGCTCCTGCTCGCGTCGTGCGGGCGGAAGAACGACGCGACGCCCGACGCGCCCCCGGAGAGTCCGTCCGCCTCGACGCCCGCGGCGTCAGATCAGACGGAACCCGAATCCCCGCCCGATACTTCTCTCGAACCGGCGACTCCTGCGCAGCCGGAAAAGCCGGCGCTTGAGCAGACTTCTTTCAAGCTCGGGCATCTGAATTCGACGGCGCACTTGCTCGGCTTCGTCGCGGCGGAGGAGGGCTTCTTCAAGGATGAGGGGCTCGACGCGGAACTCCTGCTGTTCGCGTCGGCGGGCGAGCTGTCGGCGGGTCTGGAGTCGGGCAACCTCGACGCGGCGTTTATCGGCTCTGTGCCGACGATAACCTTCCAGAGTCAAGAACACCCCATATCGGTGTTCGGCGGCGCCATGACGAACGGCCACGGCTATGTCATAAAGCCGGAACTGCTGCCGGAGGATTTCACGCAGGGCGATATAACGGTTCTGCGCGGGCGCAACGTGGCCTCCGTGAAGAACAGCGTGCAGGATCTGGAGCTTCAGGTGTTGCTGACGAAGGCCGGGCTCACTTTTAATCAGGAGAGCGGCAGCGATGTGAACATCGTGTATTTCGAGAGCCAGAAGGACGCGTTCAACGCGCTTCAAGGCGCCGAGATTGACGCGGCGAGCGTGTATTCGCCCTACGCGTCCATCGCGAAAAATCTGGGCTACGCCGTCATCTATTACTGCAATGAGATAGAGGAATTTATAAACCAGCCGTGCTGCCGCCAGGTAGCCTTGACGGAGGCGCTGGAGGCAAAGCCCGCGACGTACACGGCGTTTGAGCGCGCGGTCATCAGGGCGTACAAATTCTCGCGTGAGAACCGCGAAAAGACGATCGCCGACGTCAAGAAGTACATAGACATCGACGCGGCCGACATCGAATACGAGGTGTACGGCGGCCACGCCGTCTCACACCCGGATCCCGACAAGAAGGCTACTGTCGCGCTTAAAGAGAGCGTCGTTGATTTCGGTTACACGACCGACTACGACATCGAACCGCTGTACAACGTCGGGATATACGAGTCCGCGCTCAACTCTCTTATCAGCGAAAACCCGGGCGACGCGGTCTACGCCGAGCTGCTGACGCATTTCAACGAGAATGACAGGTAGCCGGAAAGACAAGATCATACTGCAAAACCTTACCGTATCATACGAGGAGAAGGGCGGCCTGTTCACGGCGCTGGACGACATCTCGTTCGGCGTCGCGGACGGCGAGTTTGTCAGCGTGATAGGGTCGTCCGGCTGCGGAAAGAGTACGCTCCTGAGCGTTCTGGAGGGGCTTTTGCGCCCCTCCGGCGGGAGCGCGCTCATCGACGGGGCGCCCATCTCCGGTCCCGGGCCGGATCGCGGCGTGGTATTTCAGTCGTACTCGCTGTTCCCGTGGATGACCGCGCGCAAAAACGTCGCGTTCGGCATAAAGCACGCCCGCAGGGAGCTAAAGCGCGCGGAGGTATACCGCATAGCCGACGAATATCTCGAAAAGGTCGGGCTGTCGGATTCGCGCGGCCGCTATCCGTCGCGGCTGTCGGGCGGTATGCAGCAGCGCGTGGCCATAGCGAGAGCACTCGCTATGGATACGGATATTCTGCTGATGGACGAGCCGTTCGGCGCGGTGGACGCGAAAAACCGCGTACAGCTCCAGGAAATGCTGTTGGATTTGTGGGGCCATGAGGCCAGGCGCAAGACGGTCGTGTTCATAACGCACGACATCGACGAGGCCATCTTTCTCTCCGACCGCGTCGTCATGCTCACGGAGAGTCCGGGGCGCGTCTACAGGGACATACACGTCCCGTTCCCGCGTCCGCGCGACCGCTCCGGTCTGCTCGGTTCCTCCGTATATGTGGAATTCCGGCGCGACGTCACGGCGCTGTTTTTCGGCGACAAAACGGGAGAGACGGAGGACGACTGGGTGAAGATATAACGCAAGGGTAAAGCCATTGCGAACGATACGGGGAAGGCGGTGACCGTCGGGAATGTCACCCGCGAAATTATCGTTCCGGACGCGATATGTCAGGACGGCAAACTTGCTGTTTGCAATTTTCCTGCTGATACAGTTCCTGCCGAACCGCATATCCAAGGCCGACGCGCCGGGATACGCGGTCGGTTTCGCCGTCATTGCGGAGGCCGCGCTGCTGTGCGCGTCCGCTCTGGCGACAAAAAAGACGGGGCTTTGTCTAATAGCGGATATCGCGGCGTTTCTGTACGCGCTGCTCATCGCGTGGACGCTCGCGACGGCAAAATTCAACTTGACGAAGGAGATGCTGTTCCCGCCTCCGGGCATAGTGTTCCGCCAACTCGCGGAGGACGTTCCGCAGCTCGGGAGACATATAGGCTCATCGCTCGCGCTCATCGCGCAGGGGTACCTTCTGGCGCTCGCCGCCGCGCTGCCGCTCGGGCTCGTCCTCGGCTACAGCGCGCGGATCGGGAACGCCGCCGCGTACGTCGCGAAATTCCTGGGCGCGATACCGCCCGTGGTGTATATCCCGTACGGCATAGCGCTTCTGCCCAGCTTTCGCTCCGTGTCGGTGCTAGTCATCTTCCTCGCGTCGTTCTGGCCGATACTCGCCGCCACGATGAGCGGCGTGCTGCTCGTCGAGCGCCGCATAGTGGATTCGGCGCGTGTGCTGAATGTGGGGCGCCTCACGATGCTGTTTCGCATCATTTTGAGCGCCGCGCTCCCGCAGATACTCATCGGCTGCTCGCAGGGGCTTACGGTGTCGTTCATCCTGCTGACATCCGCCGAAATGATCGGCGCGCGCAGCGGTATGGGCTTCTATGTCAAAAATTACTCCGATCTCGGCAATTACACGCGCACTATAGTAGGTGTACTCGTCGTCGGCATTGTGATAAGCGCCGTATTTTTCGCCTTTAACAAGCTCCAAAAATTCCTGCTCAGATGGAGATAGCGCGGCTGTGTAAAAATCCGGCTTGCACGCGGCGAAAATGGCGCGGGGGCTAAATCCGCCGAGGGCAAACATTCGGAGAACATTGGAGTTGGTTGTCGTTATTATGGTACAGGTACTGTGGCGCGGACGGGGAGGTCAGGGCGCGTTTACCGCCGCGCGTATGCTCGGAGCGGCGTACATCTCCGGCGGCGGAGGGCGCTTCGCGCTGGCGTTTCCGTCTTTCGGCCCGGAGCGGCGCGGCGCTCCCATGAGCGCGTTCACAAAGCTCAGCGGCGCTCCGATACACGCCCGCAATGAGATAAGGGCGCCGGATTTCACCGTATATCTCGACGGCACGCTGTTCACGGCGCCGTCCGAGACCGGCGTGACGCTCGTCAACTCACCGCACCCCGTTAAAGGCGCCGTGACTGTCGACGCGTGGCGCATCGCCGCGGATCACAAGCTCCCAACGCCCAATACGGCGATGCTGGGAGCGCTCGCCGCGCTGCTCGACGAAATCGCGCCGGAGGAGACGGAGCGCGGCGTCGCCTCCGTCCTCCCGCCGCGGCTGCTCGCGCGCAACCTCGACGCCGTGAGCGCCGCGCGCGAAGAACTGCGTTCGCGCGGGCCTCTCCCGCGCGAGCGGAGCGAGGTTTTGCCGTGATGAAAAAACCGTATTTGCGTGCGAAGAGCGCCTTCTCCATAGACGAGTACCCGGACAGCGCGTCGTTTACCGCCGGCTATCTCACGACGTCAAACGGCGGCTGGCGCTCATTGCGCCCGCGTCCGGACGCGTCAAAATGCGTCATGTGCGGGCAGTGCTATCTTCACTGCCCCGACGGGACTATATATCTCGACGACGCGACCGGCAGTTACGCCGTCGATCTCGATTTCTGCAAGGGCTGCGGCATTTGCGCGAGAATCTGCAAACCGCGGGCAATTGCGATGATACCGGAGAGCGCGGTATGAGCGGGCGCGAGTTTCTGTCCGGAAACGACGCCTTCGCCATAGGCGTGTGTCTCGCGCGTCCGCGCGTGATCTCCGCGTACCCGATAACGCCGCAGACCGTCGTGGTGGAGCGCCTGTCTGAGATGGCGGAGAACGGGAGTCTGGACGTCGATTTTATTCACGTCGAGAGCGAACACTCCGCGCTGTCGTGCGCGATAGGCGCGAGCGCGGCGGGAGTCAGGACGTTCACGGCGACAAGCTCGCAGGGTCTTCTCTACATGGCGGAGTGTCTGCCGTACGCGTCCGGCGGGCGGTTTCCCATCGTGATGATGAACGCGAACCGCTCGATAGCGCTCCCGTGGAACATATACGGCGACCAGAGCGACTCCCTCTCACAGCTCGCGTCCGGCTGGATTCAGGCGTACGCGCAGGACGCGCAGGAGGCGCTCGACCTCGCTCTGATGTCGTTCTATATCGCGGAGCATCCGAAAGTATCCACTCCGTACATGGTAAACCTCGACGGCTTCCACCTCACGCACACATACGAGGTTGTGGATATTCCGGACGACAGCCTCGCGGATGAGTTTCTGCCGCCGTACAGGACGGACGCCGGGATAGATTTCAACGCCCCGAAAAACATGGCCTTTTCAGCGGGGCCGGGCCACAACGCCGCGTTCAAATACCGCCAGCACGCGGCCATGCTGCGCGTCCGCGATGTCGTGACCGAAGCGGAGGCGCGTTTCGCCGGCATATTCGGCAGGCGCTACTCCGGTCTGACGGAGGCGTATATGACCGGCGACGCGGATTACATAATCGTCACGCTCGGCGCCGTTTCCGGGCTGTGCCGCGACGCCGCGGACGCGCTCCGCGCGCGAGGCGTCAAGGCGGGCGTCCTGCGGATACGGTATATGCGCCCCTTCCCCGGCGACGAGATAGCGCGCGAACTCCGTGGAGCGAAGGCGGCGGCCGTGCTGGAAAAGGACATCTCCGTCGGAAACGCGGGCGCCGTGTTCACGGAGACTGCCGGCGTAACGGATACCCCACTGTCAAACTATATCGGTGGTTTAGGCGGCGAGGACATCGCGGAAGCGGACATTTTGGAGATTTTTGACGACCTGCGGGCGGGACGCGGCGGCGTGCGCTTTCTCGGCATAAAGGAGCGAATCGATGAAGAATCTCGATAAAAACGAGTATTTTTTCGGACACAAAGCCTGCGCCGGCTGCGGCGGCGCTCTGGCCGTGCGCATAGCGCTCAAGACGCTCGGCGAACGCGCCGTCGCCGTTCTGCCGGCCGGCTGCATGTCGGCGGTCGGCTTCAATTTCCCGCAGCTCGCTTTCGCCAACAACGCGATAATCTCCACGTTTGCCGGCACGGCGTCCATGCTCACCGGTATAGTCTCCGGTCTGAGAGCGCGCGGGGAAACCGGTTTTACGGCCGTGGGCTTTGCCGGGGACGGCGGTACGGCCGACATCGGCATACAGGCGCTCTCCGGAGCCATCGACAGAAACGACGACATTCTATACATATGCTACGACAACGAGGCGTACATGAACACGGGCGTGCAAAAGTCCTCGCTCACGCCGTTCGGCGCCCGCACCACAACGACTCCGGCCGGAGACAGGATACGCGGCAATATACGCGAAAAAAAGCGCATGTTTGAGATCGTGGCGGCGCACGGCATTTCCTACGCGGCCACGGCCAGCGTGGGGTATTTGAGGGATTATGTCGAAAAAATACGCAAGGCGGCGGCAGTGCGCGGCGCGAAATATATCCACGTGCTCGCGCCGTGTCCCACAGGCTGGGGTACGGGCGCGGACGAGACCGTGGAACTGGCCGCGGAGGCAGTGGACTGCGGGCTGTTTCCGCTGCGCGAGTTCTCGGACGGCAAATTCCGCGTGACGATACGCCGGACGCCGAACGCGGGCGCCATCCGCGCGCACCTCGCGCGGCAGGGGCGTTTCCGCCACCTGACCGAGGAGGACATAGAGCATGTTATATCGCTTACCGCAGCGCGGTCAAATCATTTGTAACCGGGAGGGACAGTTAAATGCCAAAGGGGAAATATTGGGACAAAGAACTCGAGACGATGCCGCGCGAACATCTTGAGGAACTGCAGCTGCGGTCGCTGCGGGACGAGATCAAATTCGCGTATGAGAACGCGCCGTATTACAGGCGAACTTTTGACGCGGCGGGCGTGAGGCCGGACGACATCAAAACGCTTCGGGATATCGAGAGACTCCCGTTTATCGACAAGAAGACGCAGCGCGACACGCAGGGCGTCGGCTCGTTCCTGGGAGAACTCGCGGCGGCGCCGGAGGAGGACGTCGTGTTTGTGTCCACCTCGTCGGGCTCCACCGGCGTACCCACGATGAGCCCGTTTACGCGCGCGGACTTCGACGAGTGGCAAAACGTCGAGAGCCGTCTGTTCTGGCAGGCGGGGATGCGCCCGAGCGACCGCTACATACACGCGCTCAATTTCTCGCTGTACGTCGGAGGCCCCGACGTGATAGGCGCGCAAAATCTCGGCGCGCTGTGCATATGGGGCGGCACGCTGCCCTCGGAACGGCTGATTTTCATCCTCAAGACATATCAGCCGACGTTCATATGGACAAGTCCCTCATACGCGTGGTACCTGGGCGAGACATGCCGTAAGAGCGGCGTCGATCCCAAGACGGATCTGTCGATTCGCAAAATCCTCGTCGCGGGCGAGATGGGCGGCTCGATAGACGCCACGCGCAACGCCATAGCGGAGCTGTGGGGCGCGGAGGTCTACGACTTCTACGGACTGTCCGATATATTCGGGGCGTGCGCCGCCCACTGCGAGTTTCACGACGGACTGCACATAGCCGAAGACCACATACTCGTCGAGACGGTCGATCTCCGCACCGGCGAGGTAATAGCGCCCGGAGAGCGCGGAGAGCTCGTATACACGACGCTGCGCAAGAGAGCGCGCCCCATCATACGGTTCCGCACGGGCGATATCGGGTATGTGACAAAGGAGAAGTGCCCGTGCGGGCGCACGCTCGCGCGCATACACGTCGACGGGCGCAAAGACGATATGTTCATCGTGTCCGCCGTGAACGTCTACCCGAGCGATATAGAGTATGTGATACGCGGACTGAGCGGCGTGACGGGCGAGTACCAGATTCGTATAACCGACAGGGACTTCACAAACCGGTACGAGGTCACCATAGAGAAGTCGGGAGACAGCGCGGAGAGCGACGCGGCGTTGGCGGAACGCGCGTCGAACGCGCTGAAAGCGCGCGTGGGCGTTAAGCCCGCCAAAGTGATCGTGCTGCCCGACGGCTCGATTGAGCGCTCAACGCACAAGGCAAAGCGCGTAATAGACGAACGAAAGAGCGACTACTCTATATGAAGCCTCTGTCGGCGCGCACCGCGGGTTTCACGGATTCCGTCATCCGCCGCATGACGCGCATATCGCAAAAATACGGCGCGATAAACCTCTCTCAAGGCTTCCCCGACGGGAATCCGCCCGCCGGGATACTGGCGGCTCTGGCAAAGGCGGACTCCCTTCCGCACCAGTATTCGGTAACATGGGGCGCTCAGAATTTCCGCGAGGCGCTCGCCCGCAAGCAATCGCGCTATATGGGTTTCGACATAGATCCCGACACCGAGATCGTCGTCACCTGCGGGAGCACAGAAGCGATGATGGCCGCCATGATGACCGTGTGCAATCCGGGCGACCGCGTGATAGTGTTTTCGCCTTTTTACGAGAATTACGGCGCGGACGCAATCCTCTCGGGCGCGACGCCTGTATACGTACCGCTGCGCCCGCCCGAATTCGCGTTTGACGCCGGAGAACTAGAGGACGCGTTCAAATCGGGAGCCAAGGCCATAATCCTCTGCAACCCGTCAAATCCGAGCGGAAAGGTCTTCACGCGCGACGAACTGGCCGCTATCGCGGAACTCGCCGTGCGGTACGACGCCTATGTCGTCACGGACGAGGTGTACGAGCACATCGTATACGCGCCTCGCCGCCACATCTACATCGCGTCGCTTCCCGGTATGCGCGAACGCACCCTGTCGTGCTCATCGCTGTCAAAGACATACGCCATGACAGGCTGGCGTCTGGGCTACATCATAGCTCCCCCGGAGATAACGGACACGGCGCGAAAGGTTCACGACTTTCTGACAGTCGGGGCGGCCGCCCCGCTGCAGGAGGCCGCCGTGACGGGTCTCAATTTCCCGGACGACTACTACGACGAGCTGCTCGCCGGATACGCGGAAAAGCGCGATTTGTTCCTTCGCGGGCTTGACAATATCGGCCTGCGCCACAACATCCCGGAGGGCGCTTATTACGTCATGCTCGATATATCCGAGTTCGGATACGAAAGCGACCTGCGCTTTTGCGAAAAACTCGCGGAAAAGGCGGGCGTGGGCGCCGTACCCGGTTCGAGTTTTTTCCGCGAGGACGTAAATCACCTCATACGCCTCCACTTCGCGAAGGACGACGCCGTTCTCAAAGCGGCACTCGACAGGTTGAGCGGCATAAGAGCCGTGATGTAAAAGCCGCCCGCGCCCATCAAGCCTTCACCGCGATTTTCTCAGCGATTTCGCCGCGGCGCGCACGGCGAGACTCAAAGCGGGGGGGCCGTGTAAAAACCCCCCGGAATTTAACAGCCCCCCCCCCCAACA
>JAITKI010000031.1 GCA_031278515.1 Oscillospiraceae bacterium
AGGACCTTGCTGAGATATTTCATTATGTCTCCTCCTTGCGAATTTTTGCCGTTTTTCCCCTGAAACTGTACAGAAAAAACGGTCGTTTTTTTTGTACACTCTTTTGCGCTTTTCGCGCCGGCCTGAACCGCGTATGAAAGTCGCCTGAAAAACCCAAAGAGCCGCATAAAAAATCACGCCAAACACGCGCCAAAAAACAAAAAAAGTCGCGCCAAAAAAGTTGTTGACCGGAGTGGATGCGGTGTGTTATAATTACTCTACCTGTCGGCGGGCCGGTCTCGCGCGCTCAAAACGCCGTTGCTTTTGTCCGTCAATCTCAAGCAGGGAGGCGCATCGAATTATCAGGAGGAGCCGAAATGCGAGTAAAGATCACTCTCAGATGTAACGAGTGCAAGCAGAGAAACTACAACACGACGAAGAATAAGAAGAATACCCCGGACAAGCTGGAAATGAACAAGTATTGCCGCTTCTGCCGCAAGCACACGGTTCACAGCGAGACGAAGTAGCGGAGGTGACGGAGCTTATGTCTGAAGAAAAGGAAAGAACGGAATCCCCGGCCATTGAGCCCGCCGCCAAGCCGCCCGCCAAAAAAAAGGCCAAGCGCAAGAACCCGTTCGCCAAATGGTATCGCGAAATGCGCAGCGAGTTGAAGAAAGTCGTCTGGCCCACGCCCAAACAGATTGTCAACAACACCGGTGTGGCGCTCGCGGTAATGGCGGCTTCGTCGATCGCCATATGGGCGCTTGATTTTGTCGGGTCGGAGATATTCAGGGCTCTCATATCGCTCGGAGGTAGCTGAGGAGTATGGCTGACGGAGCGAATTGGTACGTAGTCCACACATATTCGGGTTATGAGAAAACCGTCGCCGCGACAATCGGCAAGGCCGTTGAGAATCGCGGTATGCAGGATCTGATCTTGGAGATTAACGTCCCAACAGAGTCTGTGACTGAGGTGACGGACTCGCACCAGCAAAAAACAGTTGAGCGGAGAATTTTTCCCGGATATGTACTCGTCAAGATGATCATGACGGACGACAGCTGGCATCTTGTGCGCAATGTCCGCGGCGTCACGGGCTTTGTCGGCTCCGCGAATAAGGCGATACCTCTGACTGAGGATGAGATTGCGGCGCTGGGTATCGAGCGGCATGAGATAATTCTCAAATACGAGATCGGCAGCACTGTAAAGATAACGGACGGTCCGCTCGTGGACTTTTTGGGTACCGTGGACGAGATTGAGGCGGACAAAGGAAGAGTGAGAGTCATAGTATCCATGTTCGGACGCGAGACGCCCGTCGATCTTGATTTCGACCAGGTTCAGACGCTGGATTAAGTCGCGTTTACCGCCGCAAAGCCGGCGCAAACGCGTGACAATGAGGAGGAAACTTAGAAATTGGCTCAGAAGGTAACCGGTCAGATAAAGCTGCAGATTCCGGCGGGCAAGGCCACGCCGGCACCGCCGGTCGGACCCGCGCTCGGGCAGCACGGCGTCAATATAGGGGCGTTCACGAAAGAATTCAATGAGCGCACCGCAAAGGATGCGGGCATGACGATACCCGTCGTCATAACCGTGTACGCCGATCGCAGCTTTTCATTTATAACTAAGACGCCGCCCGTACCCGACCTCCTGAAAAAGGAGTGCGCTATCGAAAAAGGCTCCGGTATTCCGCAGCGCGACAAGGTAGCGCAGATCAGCCGCGATACGCTGCGAAAGATAGCCGAGCAAAAGCTTCCCGACCTCAACGCGGGAAGCGTAGAGGCGGCGATGAGCATGGTGGCGGGAACAGCGCGCAGCATGGGTATAACGGTAACGGAGGGTTAGGCATGTTCAGGAGTAAGAACTACAAAGAGAGCGTTAAGCTCGTTGACAGGGCGACCCAATACGACGCGCCGGACGCGTTTGAGCTCGTCATCAAGGCGGCGAAGGCAAAATTTGACGAGACGGTCGAACTGCACATAAAACTTGGAGTTGATTCGCGGCACGCCGACCAGCAAGTACGCGGCGCTATAGTCCTGCCGCACGGCACCGGTAAGACGCGTCGGGTACTCGTGTTCTGCAAGGAGGAGCGCGTGCAGGAGGCGCTCGGCGCCGGCGCCGACTTTGCGGGCGGGCAGGATATGGTGGATCGCATAACAAAAGAGAACTTTTTTGACTACGACGTCGTCGTCGCCACGCCCGACATGATGGGCGTCGTCGGGAGACTCGGGAAGGTGCTTGGCCCGAAGGGTCTCATGCCAACGCCCAAGGCCGGCACGGTCACGGCCAACATAGCTCAGGCGATAAGCGAAATAAAGGCCGGTAAGATTGAGTACAGACTTGACAAAACAAACATTATCCACTGCCCCATCGGCAAGATATCCTTTGGTGTCGAGAAGTTGGTGGAAAATTACAACGCGTTGGTGACGGCGGTCGTCAGAGCCAAACCCGCTGCGGCAAAAGGGCAGTATATTCGCAGTTGCGTCACTGCGTCCACGATGGGTCCCGGCGTCAAGATCAACGCGCTGAAGCAGATGTGAGAAGATTCTGCGGGGTCGCTTCGCTCCCGCAAAAACGACAGCGCCCCACGGGGACTTCCGTCTCCGTGGGGCGCTGCGCCATGTTAGGGGCTGCGCAGTCTCCGAATAATTTCGTTTGTCACGGCCGGGGCCGTAACAAACGAGTAACGAGGGTTGGATCTCGCCGTGCGCGGCTCGCAATGAGCATTTTCCGAGGAATAAATCCCCGAAAAATGCGGGATATTACAATTTTTGCTCCGTCATATAGGGGCCCCCGCGAAGTCGAATGACTTCGTGGGGAGAGGACGAACGACGGAGCGA